>NZ_JASJSI010000069.1:0-10088 GCF_030237085.1 Stenotrophomonas maltophilia group sp. Smal32 | reverse complement strand
AAAATTTTTTTTTGTGTCGCTTGTTTTTTTTTTAAAAATACACCCCAAAATTAAAAATAAATAGCGCCGCCGGCGGATTAGCCCGCCCCCCCGCGTGGGTTGTGGGGTTGGGGGGGGTTGGGGGTTTGGGGGGGGCGGGGGGGCCCACACGCTTTGGGGGGGGTGCGGGCGCCCCCCGCCCCGCCACTACCACGAATCAGCCTTACCCCAGATCGCCCAACCGCGCCTGCAACGCCGCGATCGCGGCCAGGCCGGCCGTCTCCGTGCGCAGGATGCGCGGGCCGAGTTGCAGGCCCTGGAAGCCTGCTGCTGCCAGCTGATCACGGTCGCGCGGCGACCAGCCGCCTTCCGGGCCGATCGCGATCACGATGCCACCGGCCGGCGCAGCCTCCAGCGTCAACAGGCGATGCGCGCCCAGCGGATCCAGTGTCAGCCGCAACGTATCGGCGGGTAGTGCCGCCGCAGCCTGCGCCAGTGACAACGGCGAACCCACCTGCGGAATACGTGCGCGCCCGGACTGGCCGCAGGCCGAGGTCACCACGTTGTTCCAGTGCGCCACGCGCTTCTCCGCGCGCGCGGCATCCAGCTTCACCTCGGTGCGCTCGGCATTCACCGGAACGATGGCGCTCACGCCCAACTCGGTGGCCTTCTGCAGGATCAGGTCCATCTTCTCGCCTCGGGCAATGCCCTGCAGCAGAGTGATCGCCAGCGGCGATTCGTTGTCCACCGGCTGCACCGCATCGATGCGCACCTGCACCTCGCGCTTGCCGGCCGCGGTCAGCGTGGCGCTGTAGTCGTGGCCATCGCCGTTGAACAGCACGCAGGTATCACCCTCGCGCAGGCGCATCACCCGCACCAGGTGGTTTGCCGTCTCTTCCGGCAGGGTCAGGGTCTGGCCGCTGTGCAGCGCCAGGTCGATGGGGCAGCGGGTCACGCGCATGCAATCGCCTCGTCAATCGCCGCCAGCGTGGTATGTGCCAGCAGCTCCAGTTGTTCGTCATCCACGCAGTAGGGTGGCATCCAGTACAGCACGTCGCCCAACGGACGCAGCACCACGCCACGCTTCAGCGCGGCCTTGTAGGCGTGCAGGCCCAGTCGCAGCGCCGGGTCGAACGGGGTGCGCTTGTTGCCATCACGCGACAGCTCGAAGGCCACCACCATGCCGGCCTGGCGGACGTCGGCCACGTGCGGATGGTCGCTGAATGGCGCAGCCAGCGTGCCCATCACCGAGGCGATACCACGGTTGCGGGCGATGACATCGTCGTCGCGGAAGATGTCCAGCGTCGCCAGCGCGGCCGCACAGGCCAGCGGGTTGCCGGTGTAGCTGTGCGAATGCAGGAAGGCGCGCTCGCGCGAGTCATCAAGGAAGGCGTCGTACAGTGCCTGCGTGGCCAGTACCGCGGCCAGCGGCAGGAAGCCGCCGGTCAGGCCCTTGGACAGGCACATCAGGTCCGGCATCACACCGGCCTGCTCGCAGGCGAACAGCGTGCCGGTGCGGCCGAAGCCGGTGGCGATCTCGTCGGCGATCATGAATGCGCCGTGCGCATCACACAGTTCGCGCACACGCTGCAGGTAGACCGGGTCATGCATGCGCATGCCGCCAGCGCACTGCAGGCGTGGCTCCAGGACCACCGCGCAGATCTCGCCGGGATACTGGTCGAACAGGGTGGCCAGGCCATCGGCAGCCTGGCGTGCACGATCAGCGGCACTCTGGCCCGGCTCGGCCAGGTAGGCATCGGGCGAGGGCGCGAACAGGCCTTCGGCCAGCAGCGGTGCGTAGACGCGGCGGTACAACGGGATGTCCGCCATCGCCAGCGCGCCAAGGGTCTCGCCGTGGTAGCCGTTCTCCAGCGCGATGAAACGCGTGCGCCGGGGCTCGCCACGGTTCTGGAAATACTGGAACGCCATCTTCAGCGCGACTTCCACGCCGGCCGAACCGTTGTCGGCGTAGAACACCTTGGCCAGCGGTTCGCGGCCGGGCTGGCGTGGCGCCAGCGCCAGCAGGCGCTCGGCCAGGGTGATCGCCGGCTCGTGGCCGAAGCCCGCCAGCATCACCTGTTCCAGCTGCCCGGCCTGCGCCGCGATGGCGCCGCCGATGCGCGGCTCGGCATGGCCGAACAGATTGGTCCACCAGCTGCTGACGGCGTCCAGGTAGCGGTTGCCGTCGTGGTCGATCAGCCATGCGCCTTCACCACGGGCGATCGGCACCAGCGGCAGGGTGTGCGGGTGCTCACGCATCTGCGTGCACGGGTGCCACAGCACCTGCAGGTCGCGTTGCCGCCAGTGCTGGGCCAGCGGGGAGGGGGTTGGGTCTGCTAGCATTTCGGGCTCATGAACATGTTGCTGCCTGCACATTCTATCGGCCCCGGCGCTGGCGCCGGCCGCCGCGGAGATTCCGCATGAACGATGACCGTGCCGGCCGTCGCTTGCCGATCATCCATCGGATCACCGATGAGGAGAACGGCCCCTTCCAGCGCCAGCACCTGGACCTGGAGTTCTCCAACGGCGAACGTCGCCGCTTCGAGCGCCTGGTCAGCCGTGGCCACGGCGCGGTGGTGGTGGTGCCGATGCTGGATGACGAGACCGTGCTGCTGGTGCGTGAATACGCCGCCGGCATGCACCGCTACGAACTGGGCCTGGTCAAGGGCCGGATCGACGCCGGCGAAACCCCCGAGCAGGCCGCCGATCGCGAGCTGAAGGAAGAAGCTGGTTACGGTGCGCGCCGGGTCGACGTGCTGCGCGCAATGACCCTGGCCCCGACCTATATGAGCCATCAGTCGTGGCTGGTGGTGGCACGTGACCTGTATCCGGAAAAGCTGGCCGGTGACGAGCCGGAAGAACTGGAAGTGGTGCCGTGGAAGCTGGCCGAACTGGACCAGCTGATGCTGCGCGAGGACTTCTCCGAGGGACGCTCGCTGGCGGCGCTGTTCATCGCGCGCCAGTGGCTGCAGGGAACGCGATGATCAAACTGACCACGGACCTGCGCGAGACCGCCATCGCCATCGCCCAGGAAGCCGGACAAGCCATCATGCAGGTGTATGCCGATGGCTTCGAGGTGCAGATCAAGGATGACAACAGCCCGGTTACCGCCGCCGACCTGGCCGCCAACCTCGTGATCGAGCAGGGCCTGCAGCAGCTGACTCCGGACCTGCCGATCCTGTCCGAGGAATCGGCGCAGGTGGGGTGGGAGCAGCGGCGCCACTGGGGCGCGTACTGGCTGGTCGATCCGCTCGACGGCACCCGCGAGTTCGTCAAGCGCAATGGCGAGTTCAGCGTCAACATCGCCCTGATCTACCAGGGCGCACCTGCCTTCGGCGTGGTGCTGGCCCCGGTCACCGGCATCGTCTGGCATGCCATGCGTGGCGAGCTGGCTTATCGCCGGCAGGGCCTGCACGACACCGTGCTGCGCACCCGCACGCCGGCCACCGCACCGCTGCGCGTCGCCGCCAGCCGCTCGCACCGCTCACCGGAAACCGAAGCGCTGCTGGCGCGCATGGGCCGCATCGAGACAGTCGCCCAGGGCTCGTCGCTGAAATTCTGCCGGATCGCCGAAGGCGGCTTGGATGTCTACCCGCGGCTGGGCCCGACCTCCGAATGGGATACCGCTGCCGGCCAGTGCGTGTTGCATGCCGCGGGCGGCGCGGTGCTGTCGGCCGCGACCGGCAAGCCTTTCCGTTACAACCGCCGCGAAACCCTGTTGAACGGCGATTTCATTGCCCTTGGTGATACCAGCCTGCCGTGGCGCGACTGGTTGTCCGACTGACCCTGGAGGCCGCATGAGCGCGCACGACACCCCCACCACCGGCAGCGCCGCCTCCGAGGAGCTGGAGCGCCTGCTTGCGATCATGGCGCGCCTGCGCGACCCGCAGGGCGGCTGCCCGTGGGATCTGGAGCAGAACTTCGCAACCATCGCGCCATACACCATCGAGGAAGCCTACGAGGTGGCCGATGCGATCGACCGCGGCGACCTCGACGACCTGTGTGACGAACTGGGCGACCTGTTGCTGCAGGTGGTGTTCCATGCGCGCATGGCCGAAGAGCAGGGCAGCTTCGCCTTCGCAGACGTGGCCCGCGCGATCAGCGACAAGATGCAGCGCCGCCACCCGCACGTGTTCGCCGAGGTCAGCGTCGATGATGCCGACGGGGTGATGCGCAACTGGGAGGCGATCAAGCGCGCCGAGCGCGCCGCCAAGGGCGAGCAGGACACCTCCGCACTGGCCGGCATCTCGCGCGGCCTGCCGGAATGGCAGCGGGCAGTGAAGCTGCAGTCGCGCGCGGCCAAGGTCGGCTTTGACTGGCCGGGCCCGCTCCCGGTGCTGGACAAGGCGGCCGAGGAACTGCAGGAGCTGCGCGAGGAGTTCGAGCGCGGCGACATCGCCGGCAACAAGGCGCGCCTGCAGGAGGAGCTGGGTGACCTGCTGTTCGTCTGCGCCAACCTGGCCCGCCATGCCGACATCGACCTGGGCGCGGCGCTGCGCGCGGCCAACCACAAGTTCGAGCGTCGCTTCCGTGCGATGGAAGCGCAGGCCGACGCGCAGGGGGAAGCGTTGGCTGCGATGGACCTGGATGCGCAGGAAGCGCTGTGGCAGCACGCCAAGGCAGCAGAGAAAGCGTGAAGACACTCGGCCTGTTCCTGCTGACCGCGCTGGCCGAGATCGTCGGCTGCTACCTGCCGTGGCTTTGGCTGCGCAAGGGCGGCAGCATCTGGCTGCTGCTGCCGGCGGCCGCCAGCCTGGCGCTGTTCGCCTGGCTGCTGACCCTGCACCCGACCGCCAGCGGCCGGGTCTATGCGGCCTACGGTGGCGTCTACATCGGCACCGCGCTGTTCTGGCTGTGGCTGGTCGATGGCATCCGCCCCAGTCGCTGGGACATACTGGGTGCGGCGCTGTGCCTGGCCGGCATGGCAGTGATCATGTTCGGGCCGCGCGCCTCATCAGTGTAGAGCCGAGCCATGCTCGGCTGCTCTTCCTTCCGGCCGCGCGGGCGCGCGCAAGCCGAGCATGGCTCGGCTCTGCAAGGGCAGCGCTCCCTTCCCGGAAGGTGCATGATGGGGGCGCCCCTGGTCCCCGGAGCACGCGCATGTCCCGCTTCGCCAGCTTCCGCGAGTTCTATCCGTTCTACCTCAGCGAGCACCGCCACCCGGTGTCGCGCCGCCTGCACTTCATCGGCAGCTGCGGGGTGCTGCTGCTGGTTGCGGCGGCGATCCTGCGCGGGCAAGCCATCCTCGTGCTTGCCGCCCTGTTCTGCGGTTACGGCTTCGCCTGGGTCGGTCATTTCTTTTTCGAGAAGAACCGTCCGGCAACATTCCAGCATCCGCTGTACTCGTTCATGGGCGACTGGGTGATGTTCGCCGACATCCTGCGCCGGCGCGTACCGCTGGTAGCGGCCGCCCTGGGGGCCGCCCTCACGCGCTATGCTGGGGCCTGGACGTCATCGATAAGGAAAGCGCGATGTTCCCGACCATGTTCTTTACCGTGGTACTGGCCTTTGTGGCCGTCGTGATCCTGTTCAAGGCGGTGCGGATGGTGCCGCAGGGATACGAATGGACCGTCGAGCGCTTCGGGCGCTACACGCACACCATGACCCCCGGCCTGCACTTCCTGATCCCGATCGTGTACGGGGTCGGGCGCAAGGTGAACATGATGGAGCAGGTGCTGGACGTGCCCAGCCAGGAAGTGATCACCAAGGACAACGCTGCCGTACGCGTGGACGGCGTGGTGTTCTTCCAGGTGCTGGACGCGGCCAAGGCGGCCTATGAGGTAGCCAATCTGGAAGTGGCGATGATCGCCCTGGTGCAGACCAACATCCGTACCGTGATCGGTTCGATGGACCTGGATGAATCGCTCAGCCAGCGCGAAGTGATCAACGCCCAGCTGCTGAGCGTGGTCGACCATGCCACCAACCCGTGGGGCGTGAAGGTCAACCGCATCGAGATCCGTGACATCCAGCCGCCGCGCGACCTGCTGGATGCAATGGCGCGGCAGATGAAGGCCGAGCGCGAGAAGCGCGCGCAGATCCTTGAAGCCGAGGGTTCGCGACAGTCGGAGATCCTGCGCGCCGATGGCGAGAAGCAGGCCACGGTGCTGGAAGCCGAAGGCCGCCGCGAGGCGGCGTTCCGCGATGCCGAGGCCCGCGAACGCCTGGCCGAGGCCGAAGCCAAGGCAACCCAGATGGTGTCGGCGGCGATCGCCGAAGGCGACGTGCAGGCGATCAACTACTTCGTTGCGCAGAAGTACGTGGAAGCGTTCAAGGAGCTGGCCAGTTCGCCAAACCAGAAGCTGGTGCTGATGCCGATGGAGGCCAGCGGTGTGATCGGCTCGATCGCTGGCGTGGCCGAACTGGCCAAGCAGGCACTGGGCGACCAGAACAACAAGGCCGCAGGCAAGCGGCCGCCGCCGATCGGAGGCTGACATGCGCTGGGAGGTCGTGGGCTGGGGCGCGCTGGCACTGCTGCTGTTTGCCGCAGAGGCACTGGCGCCGGGCGCGTTCATGCTGTGGATCGGCATCGGCGCGGCCGCCGTGTTCGTGCTGGTGGCCGTGTTCAGCGGCATTCCATTGCTGTGGCAGGTCGTTGCCTTCGTCGTGCTGAGCGTGGTCTCGATCCAGTGCTACCGGCGCTGGGGCAAGGCAAGGGCGCGACCCAGCGATGCACCGTTGCTCAACCGCCGCGCCGAGCAGCTGGTCGGACGGGTGGTGCCATTGCAGCAGGGCATCGTCGGCGGGCAGGGCCGGGTCAGCATCGATGATGCGTACTGGCAGGTAAGCGGCCCGGAACTGCAGGCCGGCAGCCTGGTGCGGGTGGTGGCGGTACGGGGCAGCACGCTGGTGGTCGAGGTGGCAGACCGCCCCGTGTAGAGCCGAGCCCATGCTCGGCTGCTCTTCGTGTGGGAGCCGAGCGTAGGCTCGGCTCTACAGCTCCGCCGCTGCGCTGCGGCACGCCTGCGGGCGACCGATCTGGGATAATGGGGATTCTTGTTTCCTCTGCTGCCGGACCCGGTCATGACCCAGAAGACGCTGCTCAACGATACCCACCGCGCCCTTGGCGCCAAGATGGTCGATTTCGGGGGTTGGGACATGCCCATCCACTATGGCTCGCAGCTGGACGAGCACCACCTGGTGCGCCGCGAGTCCGGTGTGTTCGACGTCAGCCACATGACGGTGGTCGACCTGCGCGGTGACCAGGTCAAGCCGTTCCTGCGCCGCCTGCTGGCCAACTCGGTCGACAAGCTGAAGGTGACCGGCAAGGCACTGTACTCGTGCATGCTGAACCCGCGCGGCGGCGTCATCGACGACCTGATCGTCTACTACCTGGGCGACGACTTCTTCCGCATGGTGGTCAATGCCTCCACCCGCGAGAAGGACCTCGCGTGGCTGCGCGAGCAGGCCGCGCCGTTCGGCGTTTCCGTCGAGCAGCGCCCGGACCTGGCCATCCTCGCCGTGCAGGGCCCGCAGGCGCGCGACATCGTGATCGGCCTGGCCCGCGAAGCCGACCGTGCAGCGTTGACCAAGCTGGGTCGCTTCGCCGCCCTGCAGGTGCAGTCCGATGATGGCGTCGAGCTGTTCGTCGCCCGCACCGGCTACACCGGTGAAGATGGTTTCGAGATCCTGCTGCCGCAGGATGCCGTGGTCGCCTTCTGGAACCGCCTGCTGGCGGCAGGCGTGAAGCCGGCTGGCCTCGGCGCGCGCGACACCCTGCGCCTGGAAGCCGGCATGAACCTGTACGGCCAGGACATGGATGAAGAGATCAGCCCGTATGAAGCGGCGCTGGCCTGGACCGTGTCGCTGGACGAAGGCCGCGACTTCATCGGCCGCGACGTGCTGGAGGCACAGAAGGCCGCCGGCACCGCGCGCCAGATGATCGGCCTGGTGATGGACGAGAAGGGCGTGCTGCGCCACGGCCAAGCGGTCACCACCGCCGGTGGCCAGGGCGAGATCCTGTCCGGCACCTTCTCGCCGACCCTGGCCAAGGGCATCGCCTTCGCCCGCGTGCCGGCCGGTGACCTCGGCGAGGTCACCGTCGACATCCGCGGCCGGCAGGTGCCGGTGCGCGTGGTCAAGTTCCCGTTCGTGCGCGAAGGCCAGGCCCAGCCTGGCGTGCTCGCAGACGCCTGATCCGAACGTGCCGGTCGTCACTGACAGCAGTGGCGGCCGGTTGGTTACACTAGCCCCGTTTTTTCCACCCCTGCATATCTCTGGAGCAGTCCCATGAGCGAGATCCCCGGCGACCTCAAGTTCCTCAAGTCCCATGAGTGGGCCCGTGTCGAAGGCAATGGCCGCGTCACCGTCGGTATTTCCGACCACGCCCAGGGCCTGCTGGGTGACCTGGTCTACGTCGAACTGCCGGAAGTCGGCGCCGACGCCAAGGCCGGCGAACAGATCGCTGTCGTCGAGTCGGTGAAGGCCGCCTCGGACGTCTACAGCCCGATCAGCGGCAAGGTCGTCGAGGTCAACTCGGCCCTGTCCGACAAGCCGGAAACCATCAACGAAGATGCCTACGGCGAAGGCTGGATGTTCGTGGTCGAACTGACCAACGCCGAAGAGGTCAACGAGCTGCTGGACCCGGACGCGTACGCCGAAGCCCTGGAGAACGAAGACCACTGAGTCGTCGTTTCCGGATTCTGAAACGGCCACCTTCGGGTGGCCGTTTTTGTTTTGGCGAGTACGTCGGCTCATGACGCAGGGTTTGCTGCGCGCCCTCGACGCGGCATCAGCAGACCCGCGAACGGTACCGAGGGGCGTGCGCAGTTTTGCGCAAATCCGCGTTTCCACCCCGCGCCGACGCGTCCGGATGTGAAAACTTTTCGCCCCCCGTTGCGGTGCCGTTGTGCTGGCGTTGGTGGGGGCGGCGACCGCTGCTGGCGATGCGTGCATGCAGTGGCCGCCAACATGCATGCATCTGCGCGGAGTGCTTATTTCAAGTGCTTTTTGTTCAACGCTTGCGTCGTTGTCGTTGCAGGTAACGTGCGTGCGTGGCGCTTTGGTGGTCGTCGAAGGCGGAGCGTGGCGACCGTGCAGGCAACACCGTGGATGGCGCGGATGTGAAAATTTTTCGCGGGGGTTGTTGACAGTAAAAAAAACCGTGATTAGGTTTCGCCTCAGCAGACCTTGCCTGCCCAACCGAGTGCGCAGAATCAATCGTCCGATGCGAAGCAGCCCCTTCAAGACCACCGCGACCCTGATGACGGTGGACATGGCCCCGCTTCCCCCGGAGAAATGCAAGGCACTTCCCGTTCCGATGCCCGCTCCGCCGATCGAGGCGGGCATTGCCGTATCCGTAACGGCGCGCCTGACGCGCCGGCGGTCCCCGCACGCAGCATCCGCGGGTTTGATCCACCTGGGCGTTTCAACTCCCTATCACTGACGAGGAGCCATCCCATGGCAACCAAGAAAGCTGCGAAGAAGAAGCCCGCCGCCAAGAAAGCGGTGAAGAAGGTCGCGAAGAAGGCCGCTGCCAAGAAGGCAGTGAAGAAGGTCGCGAAGAAGGCGACCGCCAAGAAGGCAGTGAAGAAGGCTGCGAAGAAGGTCGCCAAGAAGGCCACTGCGAAGAAGGCAGTGAAGAAGGCGGCAAAGAAGGTAGCCAAGAAGTCCACTGCCAAGAAGGCTGTCAAGAAGACCGCGAAGAAGGCCGTCAAGAAGGTAGCCAAGAAGGCCACCAAGAAGACTGCCAAGAAGGCAACGGCCCGCAAGCCTGCCAAGAAGGTCGCCAAGAAGGCGACTGCCAAGAAGGCCGTCAAGAAGACTGCCAAGAAGGCAGTAAAGAAGACCGCGAAGAAGGCCACCAAGAAGGCTGCCCCGAAGAAGGCAGCGAAGAAGGTTGCCAAGCGCAAGCCGGCCGCCCGCAAGAAGAAGGCCGCTCCGGTCGCTCTGCCGGCAACCCCGGCGCCGCTGATCTAAGTACTTCCCGATAGCCGCATCCTGAAACCCCCTTCCCTGGCTGCCCAGCGGGGAGGGGGTTTTTTTATGGTTCTTCTCCCATCTGAGGGGAGAGGCTCACGGCCGACCCGCTAGATTGTGGTTGTCGAGACTACAAACTGGGGCCGGCCGTGGCCAAGCTGGATTGTATGCCGTTGCTGGGATGCTGGGCGGGA
>NZ_JASJSI010000068.1:0-23299 GCF_030237085.1 Stenotrophomonas maltophilia group sp. Smal32 | reverse complement strand
TGGGGCCGGCCCCGGGTTCGGGGGCAGCGATTGGGGCGGAGTCTGTAACCCCGCTGACAACGATGTCAACGAGTTCGTGACACTTTCGTTGCTGCGTCGCAACGAATGTGGTGTGCAGTAAACGTTTACATGGCGTGAGCATGGGTTTCACGCTGGAACCGTTGCTGCACGGGGCTCAAGGGCTGTGGCGCATTCAGCACGATCCGTTGCGATCGGGTTGCGCAGTGCAGCACGAGGTTCACGCGGCCACGCAGGGAAGTTGACAAACCGCGGTTGTCCATCGAAAGAATGTGACAACGTTGTTCCCAGCCACTCTCCGACGCCGCGTTCTGCGGCCGTCGCCGCAGGAGCCCTTCCCGATGTCCGCCGTCTCCGCTGCAAGCGTGCGCCCCAATGTGGCCACCTCCATCGCCATCGTCGGCGTGCTGTTCTTCCTGATCGGCTTCTTCACCTGGCTCAATGGCCCGCTGATCACCTTCGTCAAGCTCGCTTTCGAACTCAGCGAGGTCGGCGCCTTCCTGGTGCTGATGGTGTTCTACCTGTCCTACTTCTTCCTGGCGCTGCCGTCGTCATGGATCCTGCGCCGCACCGGCATGAAGAAGGGCCTGAGCCTGAGCCTGCTGGTGATGGCCGGTGGTGCCGCGTTGTTCGGCGAGTTCGCCACCCAGCGCTGGTACCCCGGCGCGCTCGGCGGCCTGTTCGTGATCGGCAGCGGCCTGGCCTTGCTGCAGACGGCCATCAACCCTTACATCTCCATCCTGGGGCCGATTGAAACGGCGGCGCGGCGCATCGCGCTGATGGGCATCTGCAACAAGATCGCCGGCATCCTGGCGCCGATCGTGATCGGTACCGTGGTGCTGCATGGCATCGGTGATCTCTCGGCAACGGTCGCCGCCGCCGATGAGGCGACCAAGGCACAGCTGCTCAACGAGTTCGCCGCCAAGATCCACGCGCCGTACCTGGCCATGGCCGGCCTGCTGGTGCTGCTGGCGGTGGGCGTGCTGTTCTCGCCGCTGCCGGAAATCAAGTCGTCCGAAGCCAATGCCACGCCGGTCGCGGCCGGTGCCGCCGAACGTCGCAGCATCTTCCAGTTCCCGCACCTGTGGCTTGGCGTGCTGTGCCTGTTCGTCTACGTGGGCGTGGAGGTGATGGCCGGCGATGCGATCGGTACCTACGGCCACGGCTTCGACCTGCCGCTGGACCAGACCAAGATGTTCACGGCGTTCACGTTGTTCGCCATGCTCATCGGCTACGTGGTCGGCCTGCTGGTGATTCCCAACGTGGTGTCGCAGTCGCGCTACCTGACCTTCTCTGCCGTGCTGGGCGTTGTGTTCTGCCTGGGCGCCTGGGCCACCCACGGCTACGTGTCGGTGGCCTTCGTGGCCCTGCTGGGCTTTGCCAACGCGATGATGTGGCCGGCGATCTTCCCGCTGGCCATCCGCGGCCTGGGCCGCTTCACCGAGACCGGCTCGGCCCTGCTGGTGATGGGCATCGCCGGTGGCGCGATCATTCCGCAGCTGTTCGCCGTGCTCAAGCAGCACATCGACTTCCAGCTGGTGTTCGTGCTGCTGATGGTGCCGTGCTACCTGTACATCCTTTTCTACTCGGTGATCGGCCATCGCGCTGGCCTGCCGCAGGACAAGGCCTGATCGGCGATGATGGACGGCAGCCAACCCCAGGGAAAACCCATGCGCAGAGCGACCATCAAGGACGTTGCGGAGAAGGCCAAGGTCTCGCTGAAGACAGTCTCGCGGGTGATCAACAACGAGCCTTCGGTGATGCAGGCCACCCGTGCGCGGGTGCTGCGTGCCATTGCCGAGCTCGACTACGAACCCGATCCGTCCGCGCGCAACCTGCGCAGCGGCACAACCTTCGTGATCGGGCTGGTCTACGACAACCCGAACCCGTACCACATCATCGGCGTGCAGAACGGCGTGCTCGCCGCCTGCCGCGAGACCGGGTTCGGGCTGCAGATCCATCCCTGCGATTCCAGCTCGCCGCTGCTGGCCGATGAACTGGCCGACTGGGTGCAGCGTTCGCGCCTGGCCGGGCTGGTGCTGACCGCGCCGATGTCCGAGCGCCGCGACCTGATCCAGGCGCTGACCGCGCGCGGCATCAAGCTGGTGCGCATCATCGCCGCCACCGAAGACCCGGCCGACGGCGCCTGCGTGTTCGTGGATGACCGCGAGGCTGCATATGAGATCACCGAGCATCTGATCCAGCTCGGCCACCAGCGCATCGGCTTCCTCTGGGGCGGCAGCTCGCACCGCTCGTCGGGCGAACGCTATGCCGGTTACGAAGCCGCGCTGAAGGACTACGGCATGACCGTGGACAAGCACCTGGTAGTGCAGGGCGACTACACCTTCGATGATGGTTTCCGTGGTGCGCGCCGCCTGCTGGCGCTGCGCGAACCGCCCACCGCCATCTTCGGTTCCAACGACGAAATCGCGGCCGGCGTACTGGCAGCCGCCAAGTCGGCCGGCATGAACGTGCCGTACGACCTGTCCATCGCCGGTTTCGAGGACAGCCCGTTCTCGCGCCAGTCGTGGCCGCCGCTGACCACCGCCAAGCAGGCCACCGAAGACATTGCCCGCCACGCCGCGCGCCTGCTGATCGCGCAGCTGCGCAGCGACGCCTACGACGACGCGCCGGCGCCGCTGCACAACCAGGGCTTCGTGCCGCAGCTGGTGGTGCGCGGTTCGACCGCGCCTATGCGCCCGGCCGGCGCACGCCCCCTTCCTCCCGATCCTGCCTGAGCCTGCCATGTCGCTGTCAGACCCCACCGCCACCCTGATGTTCGCCGAGGCCGCTGAAGCGGCCGACGTGGTTGCCCGCCAGTTCTCGCGCAACCACGCCACCATGGAAACCCTGGCCGCCAGCCTGCGCGCAGCACCGCCGCCGTTCGTTGTCACCTGCGCACGCGGCAGTTCCGACCACGCCGCCACCTACGGCAAGTACCTGCTGGAAACCCAGCTGGGCCTGGTGGTCGCCTCCGCGTCGCCGTCGGTGGGCTCGGTCTATGCCGCACCGCTGCAGCTGCGCGGTGCACTGTTCATCGTCATTTCGCAGTCGGGCAAGAGCCCGGACCTGCTGCGCAACGCCGAAGCCGCCAAGGCGGCCGGCGCACGCGTGGTCGCGCTGGTCAACGTCGAAGATTCGCCGCTTGCGCAGCTGGCCGACACGGTCATCCCGCTGCATGCCGGTGCCGAGAAGAGCGTGGCCGCGACCAAGAGCTACCTGGCCTCGCTGGCCGCATTGCTGCAGCTGGCCGCGTACTGGAAGCAGGACAGCAGCCTGCGCAACGCGCTGGACCTGCTGCCGGACGCGATGCGCGAGGCGTGGCAATGCGACTGGGGCGCGGTGACCGAGGGCCTGGTCGAGGCCACCAACCTGTTCGTGCTCGGCCGCGGCCTGGGCCTGGGCGCGGCGCAGGAAGCTGCGCTGAAGTTCAAGGAAACCTGCAGTCTGCATGCAGAGGCCTACAGTTCGGCCGAAGTGAAGCACGGCCCGATGGCGCTGGTTGACCGTGGGTTCCCGGTGCTGGCCTTTGCCCAGCCCGATGAGACCGGCGCCGGAACCCGTGCCGTGGTCGATGAGTTCACCTCGCGTGGCGCGCAGGTCTGGCTGGCCGGTGCCGGTGGCAACCTGCCGGTGGCGGCCGCGCCGCACCCGCTTTGCGCACCGCTGCTCACCGTGCAGAGTTTCTACCGCGCGATCAACGCGCTGGCGCTGCGTCGTGGTTTCAACCCGGATCTGCCGCCGCACCTGAACAAGGTGACGGAGACCGTGTAATGGTGACCGTGCTGCGCAATGCCCGCATCCTGGCGGGCGACGACTTCCGCGATGATCTGGCGCTGGTGATCGAGAACGGGCAGATCAGCGCCCTGTTGCCCGACGCCGCACCGCAGCTGGGCCAGGCCGATGAGCAGGTGGATCTGGGCGGCGGCTGGCTGCTGCCGGGCTTCATCGACGTGCAGGTCAATGGTGGCGGCGGCGCGCTGTTCAACAACACGCCCGATGTCGCCTCGCTGCGCACCATCGCGCAGGCGCACCGTCGCTTCGGCACCACCGCGATGCTGCCCACGCTGATCAGCGATGACGTGGGCGTGATGCGCCAGGCGATCGGTGCGATGCGCGAGGCCATCGCGCAGGGGGTGCCGGGCGTGATCGGTATCCATCTGGAAGGGCCGTACATCGCGCCGGCGCGCAAGGGCACGCACGATGCCAGCAAGTTCCGCGTGCCGGATGAAGAAGAGATCGCGCTGGCCGCGTCGCTGGACAACGGCGTGACCCTGCTGACGCTGGCGCCGGAACGCGTGCCGCTGGAGACCATCCGCGCGCTGGTCGAACGCGGCGTGATCGTTGCTGCTGGCCACACTGCTGGCACGTACGAGGAAATTCGTGCCGGCCTGGATGCCGGCGTGCGCGGCTTCACCCACCTTTACAACGCGATGTCGCCGCTGCAGGGCCGTGAGCCCGGCGCGGTGGGCGCTGCGCTGGAGGACCGCGACAGCTGGATCGGCATCATCGTCGATGGCGTGCACGTGCATCCGGCCAGCCTGCGCGTGGCACTGGCTGCCAAGCCGCGCGGTCGCCTGCTGCTGGTCACCGATGCAATGCCGCCGGTCGGTGCCGATGATCCCAGCTACGTGCTGTACGGCGAAACCATCACCGCCATCGACGGCGTGGTGCGCAATGCCGCCGGCTCGCTGGCCGGTTCGGCGCTGGACATGGCCACCGCCGTGCGTAACACCGTGCAGCTGCTCGGCCAGTCGCTGGCCGAAGCGGCACGCATGGCCTCGACCTACCCAGCGCAGTTCCTCAACGTCGATGATCGCCTGGGCCATATCGCCGAGGGCTACCAGGCCGACCTGGTGCTGCTCGATGACGCCCTGCAGGTGCGTGGCACCTGGATTGCCGGACAGTACGAGGCCGCCTGATGAGCGCAACGCCGCCACGCCGGCTGGGCTCGATCGATGCCCTGCGCGGCATCACCGTGGCGGCGATGCTGCTGGTCAACAATCCGGGTGACTGGAGTGCGGTGTTCGCGCCGCTGCGTCACTCGGAATGGCACGGCTGCACGCCCACCGATCTGGTGTTCCCGTTCTTCCTGTTCCTGGTCGGCGTGTCGATGGCCTTCAGCGTGGCACCGCGCGCGCTGGATGCCGCTGCGCGTCCTGCGCTGGCGCGCGGCGTGCTGGAGCGCGCGCTGCGCATCCTGGTGGCCGGTGCGCTGTTGCATCTGCTGATCTGGTGGGCGCTGGATACGCACCACTTCCGCATCTGGGGCGTGCTGCAACGCATCGCGCTGTGTGCGGCGTTGGTGGGCGTGCTGGCGGTGTATGCACGACCGCGCGTGCAGGCCGGCGTGCTGGTCGCGCTGCTGGTGGGCTACACCGTGCTGCTGCTCGGCATCGGCGACCTGGCACCGTGGACCAATCCGGCCAGCCGCCTGGATACCGCGCTGTTCGCGCCGTGGATCTATCAATGGCATGCCGATACCGGGCTGGGCCATGACCCGGAAGGATTGCTGAGCACGCTGGGTGCACTGGCCAGTACCGTGCTCGGCCTGTTGGCCGGTGGCCTGCTGCGCAGCGGGCGTGCTGCGGCGCTTGCCGGGCTGGGCGTGGCGACTACCGTGCTCGGTCTGCTGCTGGCCATCGTGCTTCCGCTGAACAAGCAGCTGTGGACGCCCAGCTACGTGCTGTGGACCGGCGGCCTGGCCGCGCTGGCGCTGTGGCTGGGCCACGTGCTGATCGACCAGAAGGGCTGGCCGGCGCTGGGCAGGCGCTTCGGTGTCAATGCAATCACCGCTTACCTGGGGGCGTCGGTGATGTCGGTGGTGCTGATGGCGAGCGGTGACTGGGGCTGGATCTGGCAGCAGTTGGCGACCGCCATGCCGCACGCATTGGAGCTGGCGTCGATGTTGCAGGCGATGGCGTTCGTTGCATTGTGGTGGGGTGTGGCGTGGTGGCTGGACCGGCGGAAGATCTATCTTAAGATCTGACCCCCGGCGGCGCGCCACATCCACGCCATGCGTGGATGCTCTCCGCGTGGCGCGCGATCACCCACATGATGAACGGTTTCAGCCGCGTAAAGGCGAGGTGATGCCCCATCAAGTTCGCATCTGAACTGTGATCATCGGCACGCAAATTCACCTGTCGAAACCGTTCACCATGGCGCAGACTTCGCTCGCAGTACCGCATATCCGCAGTTCCTGATCCCCTGTCCAGGAGTGCTGTATGTCCCGTGCCGTCCCGCGCGCTTTCCGTCCGCGCCGCCTCACTGTTTCCGTGGTTCAGGCCCTGGCTGTCCCGTCCGTCATGCTGTTGACCGCCAGTGTCGCTTGGGCCGGCTGTGACAATGCCACCCCGACTGCCAGCCAGACGGTCACCTGCGATGCCAGCGCGCCGAATCCGCAGACCGTTCCCGTCGCTGCCACTGGCGCGGCCGGTATCACCGTCAATGTCGCCAGCACGGCACAACTGCAACAGAGCGGTGGTGGCAGTGCGATTTCGCTGGTCGGGGCCGGCGGGCACCTGCTGTCCAACCTCGGCACGATCAGTTCGGTGGGTGGCGTGGCGGTCCAGCTTGGTGGTGGCAGCCGCGTCGAAAACGCCGGCAGCATCAGCACCGGCAACAACACCGCCCTGCAGTTCGTCGGCGCGGGCGACAGCGTGCTGGTCAACCGCGGAACGATCAGCGGGCGCACCGGCGTGCAGTTCGGTGCCGGCAACGACCGCCTGGACATGCAGGCCGGCAGCATCAGCGGCGGTGTCCTGCAGGGCGATGGCAACGACGTGCTGCTGCTGGGCAATGGCACCATCGACAGCGTCGACCAGGGCAGCGGCGATGACCAGATGACCGTCACCGGCGGCACCGTTACCGGCCTGGTGGCACAGGGCAGTGGTCGCGATGATTTCATCATGAGCGGCGGCACGATCGGCGCGCTGCAGCAGGGCGACAACATCGATACCTTCCGCATGAGCGGTGGCCGCATCATCGGCGCGTTCGAGGATGGCGACCAGGCCTGGATGACCGGTGGCCGCATCGGCCGCGTCAACATGAAGCTGGACAAGAACCTGTGGGACCAGTCCGGCGGCACCGTGGATGGCAATGTGGTGACCGGTTTCGACACCGATACCATCATCATCTCGGGTATCGCCTACATCGGCGGCAACATCAGCGTCAGCGGCGGCAACGACAGCGTGACCATCACCGACGGCACCGTGCGCGGGCAGGTACTGCTCAGTACCGGCAATGACACCTTCAACTGGAAGGGTAGTGGCATCGTCTACGGCGCGATCGACATGGGCCCGGACAACGACGTGGCCAACCTCAGCAACCTCAACCAGGGCAACCTCGGTGCGGTGCCGCTGTTCGACGGTGGCGGTGGCATCGACCAGCTCAACCTGAGCAACGTCAAGACCACGGGCGTGGGCCGCTTCCAGAACTGGGAGGCGATCAGCCTGGCCAACAGCACCGAGCTGACCTTCGATGGCGATCTGGTGCTGGGCGACAGCGGTAGCGGCACCGGCACGCTCACGGTGGATGACACCAGTACCGTCTACGCGGGCAGTGGGGGGCATGCCATCCGCCCATTCAACAGTGGTGCACTGGTGGAGATGGTCAATGCCGGGCGCATCGACCTGACCGGTACCGGCGCTGGCGACGTGTTCACCGTGCGTGGCAACTATCGTGGTGACGGCGGTGGCCTGTACCTGCGTACCGTGCTGGGCGCGGACAACTCCACCAGCGACCGCCTGGTGATCGACGGCGGTACTGCCACCGGGACCACCGGCATCGGCGTGCTCAATGCCGGCGGCAGCGGCGCCGCCACGCTGGCCGATGGCATCCTGGTGGTGCAGGCCTTGAATGGCGGCCGCACCGCGCCGGGTGCGTTTTCGCTGTTCGCACCGGTTGCGGCCGGTGCCTACGAGTACTACCTGTTCAAGGGCGGTGTCAGTGCCGGTACCGCCGAGAACTGGTACCTGCGTTCGACGCTGGTGACCGGGCCGACGCCAGCACCCAACGGTGGCGGCAGCGCGACACCGCCACCGCTGACGCCTCCAGTGGCCCCACCGCCGCCGATCACCCCGGCACCGCCGCCGCCGCCCGAAGGCGCCACCGATCCGGACCTGACCGCGGGCGAGACCGCGCCGCCACCACCGCCACCGGAACCCGCGCCGGTGGCGCCACCCAGCGATCCGGCCGTGCCGGACGTGCCAGTGGCCGGCGGTGCGCTGCCCGGAACCGGTGCCCCGCCGACGCCGGGTGCACGCCCCGCCGAGGGCGCAGTGGTGCCGCTGTACCGCGTGGAGACTGCCACCTATGCCGTGGTGCCGCCGCTCCTGCGCGAGACCTCGCTGGCCAGCCTCGGCACCTTCCACGAGCGGCAGGGCGAGCAGCGCCTGCTGTACAACCAGGGCGCATTCCGCACCGCCTGGGGCCGCTTGGTGGGGCAGAGCAGCGAGATCCACTGGAAGGGCGATGCGCAGCCCGGCTTCGATGGCGATGTGATGGGCCTGCAGGCTGGTCTCGACGTGTGGGCCGCTGCCTCCGACAACCATCGCAACCAGATCGGCGTGTTCGTCGGCCGCACCCGCGCGCAGGGCAGGACCACCGGCCTGGCGCTGGGCTGGGAGAACGTGCAGGTGGGCCAGAACCGCCTGGACGACAAGCACGTGGGCTTGTACTGGACCTTCACCGACAGCAGTGGCGGCTACATCGATGCTGTGGCGATGCAGAGCCGCTACGACGGCCGCGTGCGCTCCTCGCGCGGGCTCGGCTTCGGCCTGAGCGGCGACGGCACCAGCGTGTCGGTGGAAGCCGGCAAGCCGCTGCTGCGCTTCGGTCAGTCCGCATGGTGGCTGGAACCGCAGGTGCAGGTGATCTTGCAACGCACCTCGCTGGACGACCGCCGCGATGAAGTGTCGAGCGTGCGCTTCGACAACGACAACGCCTGGACCGGCCGCATCGGCCTGCGCCTGGCCGGCGATTACCAGCTGGCCGACAACGGTTGGCAACCGTATTTCAAGCTCAATTACTGGCATGGCCGCTCCGGCGAAGACCGCATCCGCTTCGACGACGACGTGATCGTCAATTCGCAGCGCTCGCGCGCGCTGGAAGCCGGTGTGGGCGTGGTCGGGCGTTTCAACCGCACGATAAGCGCCTATGCGGTGGCCGACTACACTCGCGAACTGGGCGGCGACCGCAACGAGAAGCGCCGCATCATCGAAGGCAACATCGGCCTGCGCGCGGACTGGTGACGGCTGCGGGCTCCAGTGGGTGTCGACCTTGGTCGACACGGATCCCACCGGAGGAGGGCGACTGTAGAGCCGAGCCCATGCTCGGCTTTCCCTCCGGCCGAGAAGCAGCCGAGCATCGGCTCGGCTCTACAGCAGACCTGCATCCGATCGAGTACTTCGTCCACGCGATGGCGAAGCCGATCGGCGCCCGGTTATGCTGCAGCCCTGATCAAACGACAAGGACATGTCGCATGCAGTTTCGCAGGGGCGCGCGCCGGATTGGCGCGCTGATGATGACCATGCTGGCTGCCGATGCAATGGCGGCATCCACGCCGGCCGCCGAGGTGCCATCGCCGGAAGCACAGGCGCAGATTCTCGACATGCTCGAGCATGAGGCGCTGTATCAGGACAAGGTGGACTGGCCTGCCGCCCGTAAACGACTGGCCTCGTTGCAGTCATACCCCGGTGCGCTGCAGACCGCCCTGCGTGAGATCATCGTGGAGAGCACCGGAGGGCATGGCGTCTGGATGACGGTTGCACGCATGCGCGAGGCTGCAGAGCGCGCGCAGCAGGCCGGCGCTGCCGCCGTGGACCGGGCCAAAGCCGCCGATGCGGTGGATGCGCGCATCGGCTGGGTGGTCATCGAGGGCTATGCCCCTACGCCCGGCGCGACCCCGCAGGAAGCATTCCGCCAGAACATCCAGCGCGCCGCGCGGTGGCAGCAGATCATCCGCAGCAAGGACGACGGCATGCGCTGTGGCTGGATCGTCGACCTGCGGGACAACAGCGGTGGCAACATGTGGCCGATGCTGCTGGGCATGGCGCCGTTGCTGCGCACCTCGGTGGTGAATAACGAAGATGTGGGGTCTTTCGAAACCGCACAGGGGCCGGAGCGCTGGACGTTGACCGCGACCGCCGTGCAGCATGCAGGCAAGCCGGTGCTGGACTTTGGCCAGTCCGGCCATGTGCTGCGGCAGCCTGGCGCGCCGGTGGCGGTGCTGTTCGGGCCGCGCACCGGCAGTTCGGGCGAGGCCTCGGTGCTGGCGTTCCGTGGTCGCGCGCAGACGCGCAGCTTCGGCCAGCCGACCGCGGGTGTCTCCACCGGCAATGTCGTCCACACCCTTGCCGATGGCAGTCGCCTGTTGTTGACCATGACCGTAATGCACGACCGCAACGGCCGCGGCGACGGGCTCAAGATAGAGCCCGACCAGCGCACGGACGGCGATGCGGCCACCCTTGCCGCCGCCCAGCAATGGCTGCTGGCCCAGCCCGCCTGCCAGGGTCGCTGATCCATGATCCTGATCGGCCAACAGGAACAGGTGCTGATCGTCGGCCCCACCGAAGCCCACCACTGCCTGCGCTGCGGGACGGAAACCGAGTTTGCCCCCCAGCTGCGCTACAGGATGGCGCGCATCGACCTGCTGTTCGGCTTCACCTACCAGCGCCGCTACGAGCTGGCCTGCACCCGCTGCGAACACGGCTGGGTGCTGGATACCGACACCATGGACCAGCAGCTGGGCGGGGTGCCGATCCCGTGGCGGCACCGCTTCGGCCTGCCATTGATGCTGGTGGGGGTGGCCGCGCTGGCGTGCGCCGGGTGGATGTGGCGGCACGGATACATCGGTTGAGAACCTGGCCTGTTAAAGTCTGCCCTGCAATCACGTACTGGAACCGACCATGGACCACGACACCCCGTTCGACCCCCTCAACGACCTCGAGGTGCGCCTGCTGCAGGCCCAGGACGGCACGCTGACCGCGTCGCAGTTCCTCGACGGCCTGCTGACCTCGACGGCGTTCGTGTTGCTGGACAAGGCCATCGGCGAAGACGGTGCCTGGGACGAGAGCATCTCGCCGCTGGTGCTGACCAGCGAAAGCGGCGAGCCCATGTTCGCGGTGTTCACCGCGCCCGAGCGCGCCGGCCTGTGGCATGAGCAGCTGCCGCAGTTCGCCCACGCCATGCCGATCGCGGTGCACGCGCTGCTGGCCGGGATCGGCGACGGCGTCGGCCTGGTGCTGAACCCGGGCCTGGACGTGGGCATGGAAATGATTCCCGATGCCGTGGCGCAGCTGAAGCAGCGTGCTGCGGCGATTACCCGCGGCATGGCGCACTGATCCAGCGATTGTCTGGTTGCCGGCCAGCGGCCGGCACTACCAGGTCTTCAGCGGGCAGCGGCAATCGCCTTCACCCGTGCCTTGGCCAGGGCTTCGCCGATGGCCGGGCCCTTCAGATGGGTGGTATCCAGATCCCGCGCCTGCACTGACAGTGCCGCCTGGTGCAGGCGCTTGAGCGTCTCGCCCTGCGGGTAGTCGGCGTCCTCGAAACCGAGGCGGCCACGCTTGTCAGCCTCGCAGCAGAGCGCGATACGCGCCACGCGTTCGGGGCGGCGCAACGCATCGCAGCGGCCAAGCAGTTCCAGCACCGTGGCATCGCGCAGTTCGTCGATGCGGTGCACGTTCAAGTGCTCGCGGCAGACCGCCTCGGCCAGCTGCTGGTGCTCGGTGGGAATCTTCAACCGCGCGCACAGTGCCTTCAAGGGCTTGATGCCACGCTGCTCGTGCATGATGTGGCGCGGCCATTCTTCCGGCGGCGTCAGACCCTTGCCGAGATCGTGGGTGAGCGCGGCGAAACCGACCAGGTCATCGCCCGGTGCCAGTTTCGCGGCCATGTCGCTGACCATTTCCTGATGGACGCCGGTGTCGATCTCCGGATGGAACTCGGCGCGCTGCGGCACGCCGTACAGCGCTTCCAGCTCGGGCAGGATCGGGCCCAGTGCCTGTGCATCATGCAGCGTGCGCAGGAATGCCGAAGGCTGCGCACTGACCAGTACCTTGCGCAGTTCCTGCCACACCCGCTCCGGCACCAGTGCATCCAGTTCGCCACTGGCGGCGATCTCGCGCATCAGGTCCATGGTTTCCGGCGCGACGGTGAAGCCCAGCGGCGCAAAGCGCGCCATGAAGCGGGCCGCGCGCAGCACGCGCAGCGGGTCTTCGACGAAGGCGGGACCGACGTGGCGCAGCACACGCTGTTCAAGATCACGCACGCCGCCGTAGGGGTCCACCAGATGGCCGGTGTCTTCGTCGCAGGCAATGGCGTTGATGGTGAAGTCGCGGCGCTGCAGGTCGTCTTCCAGCGTTACTGCCGGATCGGCATCGACCACGAAGCCGCGATAGCCACGGCCGGATTTGCGCTCGGTGCGCGCCAGCGCGTATTCCTCGCCGGTTTCCGGGTGCAGGAATACCGGAAAATCACGGCCCACGGCGGTGTAGCCCAGCGCTTCCATCTGCGCGGGCGTGGCGCCGACCACGACCCAGTCGCGGTCACCGGCAGGGCGCTGCAGCAGGCGGTCGCGTACGGCGCCGCCGACAAGATAGATCTTCATGGGGGGATGATCGCACGGCCGGCGCAGATGTTCCGGCACGACCGATGCAGAGGCATCACGGCAGGCCGCGCCACTCCGGCACGAACAGGCCGGCCAGGAACCACAGGCCGTAGACGATCCACAGGCAGAGGAAGTACAGCTTGATCTGCGCTTCGTCCCAGAGGCTGCCCCAGCTGTCGACGAAGGCCAGCGACTTCCAGCCTTCCATCCAGGCCGCGCCACCCCAACGCAGCACCCAGGTGGCGAACAGGCTCCAGGCGGCGAATATCCCGATCCAGGCCAGCAGGCTCATTGCGTTCCCCTCCCCGGGGCGATCGTGTAGAGCCGAGCCCATGCTCGGCTCATCGTGTGGCAACGCGACCGGAAAGAACCGCAGCCGAGCATGGGCTCGGCTCTACAGATGCAGTGCGATCAATCGCCGCCCTGGTCGGCGTTTGCGGCGCAGCTGAAGCTCTTGCGCTTGTCGACCAGGCGGCCCATCAGGCGGTCGCTCAACGGGAGGGCATCACCATTGAGGCGCCAGTCGTAGATCACGCTGAAGGCCAGCACGCGGGCCACGTACTCGCGGGTTTCCTTGTAGCTGATCGTCTCGATCCACAGATCCGGCTCAAAGCCCGGGCGCTGCCCCTGCCAGCGCGCGGTCGGGGTCGGGCCGGCGTTGTAGGCGGCGATGGTCACGTACGGCAGGCCGTCGTACTTGTTCATCAACTGGCGCAGGTAGGCGGTGCCGATGGCGATGTTGGTGTCCGGGTCGTACAGGCTGTCGGCGCCGCCATAGCCGGTCAGGCCGATGGACTTGGCCACGCTGGCACCGGTGGCCGGCAGCACCTGCATCAGGCCCATGGCATTGGCAGGCGAGCGCGCGCGCGGGGTAAAGGTACTTTCAGCGCGGATCTCCGCGGCCACCCAGGCCGGGTCGATCGCATTGCGTGCTGATTCACGGCGGATGGTGGCGTCGTGGTGCAGCGGGAAGCGCAGGTCGTACAGGCGCTGCTCCTGCGGTTGCTTGCCCAGTGCGAACACGGCGCGATCAAACCAGCCGTTGTCCTGCGCCACGCGCACGGCGAGGCGGCGCTGGGTGTCATCGAAGCGCGACAGCGCGCTGTTCCACTCAGCCACGGCCCAGCCGGTGCGGTCGATCTGGTAAAGCGCCATCGCGCGCTGGATGGCCGGGTCGCGCGCGATCACCGCCTGTGCCTGCGCACTGTCGTTCGGCTTCCACGGGCATAGCGTGTAGCCCTGCTGCAGTTTGTCGGCAGCCAGGAAGCCGTGGAAGGTGGGCGCACGCGCGGCGTCGCGGAACAACGGCTGTGCCTGCGATGCCTGGCCGGTCTTCTCCAGCATGCGGCCTTCGAAATAGGCCCAGCGCGGGTCGCTGCGCTGCTTGCTGCCCATCTTGCGGATCGCGGTCAGCGCTGCGGGCCAGTCCCCGCGCGACATTGCTTCGCGAACACGCCATTCGTGCAGGCGTTCGTCATAGGCCGATTCGGGTACCGCATTGAGACGGCGCGCCGAATCCGGCAGGTAGGAGGCCACGGTCCACAGGGCGATCTGGTACAGCACCTGGCCCTGCTGGGCGGCGCTCAGGCCGAGGGCCTGTGCGTACTGCGGCAGCTGTTGTTCGGTGGCACCCGGGTCGGTCTTGGCCAGCTTGGCCAGGCCGTCGGTGGCGATGCGCCGGCTGCGCTCGTTGCGCGGCCAGTTCAACGCGCTGGCGTTGGGCTTGTCGACGAAGGCGGCGTAGCTGTTGGCCTGCGCCAGGTCCGCGGCGGGCAGGCCGCGTGCGGCGCTGCGCATCACGGCCGGCTGCTGTGCGTCGGCGGCGGCATCGATGCGCTCCCAGCGCAGGGCGTCGCTCAGGCCGCCTTGTGCCTGCAGCACGGCGAATACCGCGTCGCAGCCGTCCGGCAGCGACTTGCCGTTCTTGCGCCACAGGTCCTGTGCTTCGCTGATCCACTGCGGATCGACCTTGCCCGTCACCTGGCGCGCGGTCAGCTGCGCACAGCGCAGCCCGACGTTGTCCGTGGGCGCCCAGTTGGCCAGCAGCGTCGGCCAGTCCTGGCGGCGTGCGACCGAGGGCAGCCACACGCTGCGGAAGGTAGTCGCCACGGCCTGGCCATCATAGCGCTTGAGGAAGGCCTGGGCCTGCGCGGTATCGACGGTGTCGATGTTGCGACGCAGGTTCGCGTACTCCAGCCAGCCATAGGCCGGGTGGCGACTGAGCGCACCGGCCTGGCCGGGATCGAACTGGCCGCGTTCGGCGGCAGCGATCGCGGCTTTCAGCTGCGCGTTCTGGGCGTCGAGGGACTGGGCGTTGGCGCAACCGATCAGCAGCGTGGTGGCCAAGGGCAGCAAGGACAGGGCAGTGGGAGTGCGTCGGGTCATGGCGATCAGCATAGCGGGGGCTGGCTGAATTCAGTTTCGCATTGCGTGCACGCGTTGGCTCGGCAACGGCAGCTGAATGCTCACGCTGCAGGCACTGCCTCGCGGGCCAGCGGGCGACGTAGTGTCGGGCGTGGGCGAACGGCCCGGCTGCAGGGAGCGGCACATGGCGTTCAGTAGCGCAGGAAGGAGCGGCCCGCTTGCGGACATCAATGTCACGCCACTGGTGGATGTGATGCTGGTGCTGTTGATCATCTTCATCGTGACCGCGCCGATCATGGCCCGGCCGATTGCCGTGCAGTTGCCACAGGCCACCGATCGCACGATTGATCGCCCCGAACCGCCGCCGCCGATCGAGCTGCGCCTGGACGCATCGAACCAGCTGAGCTGGAATGGCCAGCCGATGGCCATCGGCGATCTGCAGGCGCGCCTGCAGGCACAGGCGGGCGAACATGCGGGCAACCCGCCGGAGCTGCGCATCGCCACCGATCCGTCGGCCGAGTACGAAGGCATGGCCCGGATATTGGCTGCGGCCGAAGCCACCGGCATGGAGCGCATCGCTTTCGTGCGATAGCGTATCTAAACCGCCGCTCAGGGGGAGATTGCGACATGAGCGGCGGATGAGGGTGTCAGTATTGCTGGCAGTAGACTGTGCGACCATCCCAACTGCACGAGATGCGGCTGCTGCTTCCGCGCTGGACGGGGACTCCATACATCTGTGCGGATCTGACCCAGTTGTCCAGGTCGCCATGCTGGCCGAAATAGTATTGTCCGGCGTACGAAGGGGCGGAGATCGGGTCGGCGATGGATTCGTCAGGAACCTTGTTGCCTATGCTGTCGCGACTTTCGCCCTTCTGATACTTCGCTTCGGCAACGTTGTCCGGTGTTACTCGATAAAGCGTCTTCGATCCGTCACGCCATGTGATCATTATTGTTATGGATCCGCCACCTTTGAGGCCTGCCCAGTTCAGGGCCGCTTGTTGAATCGAGAGCGCGATGCTGTTCCAGGTTGGGCTTCCCGTATTGGCTCCTGCCAGTTCTGTGGCTAGATACTGGCCAAGTCGGGTTCGCAGTGTGGCTGAGGCGACGATGTCAAAGGTATTGGAGGACTTGTAAGACTCGGGGAACCTCACTCCATTGGAGTTTCCGGGGTTGTCTGGATGCAGCACGACCACTGATCCGCCTCCTGCCATCGCGTGGGCCCCTTCAGGTGGCCCTCGAAAGGCTGACGTCGCATCCAGAATCCGTAGGAAGGCCATTTGAATCTGTGCGGGAACCGGTGTCGAAAGTGCGCGCCACTTTCTGATCTCGCGATCATATTCAACTTCGAAGGCGCTCAGTCGGGCTTTTTCGAAGTCCATTACAACCGCCAACCCGGAGCCTGACATCAGGGCTGCATCTTTGGGAGAGGCACAGTTGTTGCATTCAATCAGGCCCCCCGCTCTCGATTCGCTTGTAGGGAACAGAAGCAATGCCGTGACAACCGCGACATGGATCATGACGGTGATTGTTTTCACAATTGAGCCTCATGAGAATGACTGGGGCTCTCAGTCTCACCTTGGTTGGCCCCGGAAATTCGTTTGACGGGCAGTTTTCAAACTATTCCTAAGTGTTGTCTGAATTTGCTTCGTAGATTCAAGCTGGTCGATGCATGTGGCTCTGTCATCGAGATGGCAGCAGCCAAAAGAGCAGCCATTGAGTGCCTCAGGTTCGCACGGTGATCCCGGCGATCTGCAGTCCGTCATTGCAAGGGGTTCTGCCTATGGATTACTCGCCATCTTGGTATGAGTTCCAGCTCAAATGCGATCTGTTCGACGCCGTCAACCGACGGCAACGGCGATGATCATGCTGCCGATGGCACCGGTGCATTGTCGTTGGACGGATCGGCAAGAGCACTTGCCCAATTGCGGGAAAGCCGGGAAGCCGCTGTCGCAGCCAGCATCAAGGCTGCCTGCTGTGAACAGTATCGTCCGGTCATAACCTGCAGCTATCTGACGCAATCGGCCTGTAATTGCGTCAATTCCGCGTGAAAGAGTGCCGGTCATCACGTCGTGATTTTTACCACTTGTTTACAAAGGAGACGCTGCCGCCATGCAGGGGGGAGCGCGGCAGTCCATGTCCCGACATTCCTTTGGAGAGAGAGCGAATGATTCACCTGCATCACCGTCCGTTGGCGGTTGCCGTCGCGCTGTGCGTGACGGCCCTGGCACCGTTGGGTGCCACTGCACAATCCACCACCAACCTCGATGCGGTGGAAGTCACCGGTACCCGCATCAAGCGCGCTGAAGTCGAAGGCCAGGTGCCGATCCAGACGTTGACCCGCGGTGACATCGAACGCACCGGCCTGACCTCGATCGGCGAGGTGCTGCAGCAGCTCACCGGTTCCGGCTCCGCGCTCAACGCCAAGTTCAACTCGTCCGGCAACTTTGGTTTCCCGCCCGATGGCAGCGGCGTGGGTGCCGGCTCAGCGCAGGTCGATCTGCGCCACCTGGGTGCCAAGCGCGTGCTGGTGCTGGTCGATGGCATCCGCTGGGTCAATGAATCGTCGGCGTCTGGTGTGGGCTCGGCCACCGACCTCAACACCATTCCGCTGGCCATCGTCGAGCGCATCGAGGTACTGGAGGACGGCGCGTCGTCGCTGTACGGCTCCGATGCCATCGCCGGCGTGGTCAACATCATCACCCGCCGCGATTTCGATGGCGGCCAGGTGACGCTGAACTACGGCGAGTACAGCAAGGGCGACGGCACGCAGAAGGGCGTGGACCTGGCCTGGGGCAAGAGTGGCGACCGCTTCAGCCTGTTCCTGGGCGCCAGCTGGACCAAGCAGGATCCGGTATTCGCCAAGGACCGCGAGCAGTCGCGCTTCCCGATTCCCGGCACCGGCCTGGCGTTCGGCAGCGGTGGCATTCCGCAGGGCCGTTTCATGTTCACCGACCCGAACACCGGTGCGGTGCAGAACATCGTGCCCAATACCGGCGTGAGCAATCCGCGCTACGACGGCAGCGCCGGCTGCAGCCGCACGGATGACTACCACTGCTTCACCACCGCCGACCGCTTCAACTTCGCCGAATACAACATGGTGCTGACGCCGTCGGAGCGCAAAGGCCTGTTCGGTCAGTTCCGCTTCGACATCACCGACAACGTGCAGTGGTACGTCAAGGCACTGGGCAACCGTCGTGAGTCGACCAACCAGGCCGGCCCGGAGCCGCTGTTCTTCGGCCCCGATGGCGCCACCGGCAATCCGTTGGCCGACAACATCGTGGTCTCGCGCCTGAATCCGTACAACCCGTTCGGCTTCGATCTGGTTTCCGGCGACAACATGAGCCTGATCGGTCGTCGCCCGGTGGAAGGCGGTGCGCGCGTGTTCAAGCAGAAAGTGGACACCACTTACTTCGCCACCGGCCTGGTCGGTGATTTCCATGCCGCCGACCGCAGCTGGTACTGGGACGTCAACGGCATGTACAGCAAGAACAAGGCCGAACAGACCAACTACGGCAGCTATGACATCTACAAGGTGAACATGGCGCTGGGCGATCCGTCCGTCTGTGCGGCCACGCCGGGCTGCGTGCCGTTGAACATCTTCGGCGGCGTCGGTTCGATCACCCCGGACATGCTGAAGTGGATCCAGCCGGTGGTGCGCGACCGCAGCCAGAACGAACTGAGCCTGTTCACCGCCAACCTGTCCAGCGAGCTGTTCTCGCTGCCGGCCGGTCCGGTATCCTTCGCCACCGGCTTCGAGTACCGCAAGTACAAGGGCTCCTACCAGCCCGATCCGCTGACGGTGATCGGCCACTACAACGGCGTGCCGTCGCAGCCGACCTCCGGTTCCTACGACGTCAACGAGGCCTACCTGGAGTTAAGCGTGCCGATCTTCGCCGATTCCTCGTTCGGCAAGAAACTGGACCTGAGCCTGGCCGGCCGCTATTCGGACTACTCCACCTTCGGTGGCGAGTTCACGCCCAAGTACGGCCTGCGCTGGCAGGTGACCGATGACTTCGTGCTGCGCACCACCTACGCCGAGGGCTTCCGCGCACCGTCGATCGGTGAACTGTACGGCTCGGCGGCGCGTGCCGACCTGCAGCTGTTCGACCCGTGCTCGGTGGGTCTGGGCGGCACTCCGCCGCGTGGCAGCGCCGCCAACTGTGCCGCGCTGGGCGTGCCGGCCGGCTTCCAGCAGGCCAACTCGCAGATCTCGGTGACCACCGGCGGCAACCGCGAGCTGGAGCCGGAACGCTCGCGCAGCTTCAGCGCCGGCTTCGTGTGGAGCCCGTGGTTCGGCAACAATGCGTCGTGGTCGGAGCGCTTCGACGTGGAGGTGACCTTCTACCGCCATGCCATCGATGGTGCGATCCAGGCGATCAACGCGCAGACCCAGCTGGACCTGTGCGTGGATACGCTGGACCCGGTCTACTGCGATGGCATCACCCGTGCCAGCACCGGTGCGGTCAGCAGCTTCAACAACCGCCTGACCAACCTGGGTTCGATCAAGACCGACGGCTGGGACGTGGATCTGTTCTGGACCCTGCCGCAGACCTCCATCGGCCAGTTCAAGCTGGCGTGGAAGAACACCTTCGTCGGCCGTTACGAGGCCACCGGCGCGGCCGGGCAGAAGCAGCCGCAGAAGCCGGGCGTGGAAGTGGCCGACAGCTCGATTCCGGAGTGGACCAGCAATGCCAGCATCGGCTGGACGATGGACCGCTGGAGCGCCAACTGGACGGTGCGGCACATCTCCGAACTGACCGAAAACTGCGGTGACGCTTCCGTGTTCCCGGTCTGCAGCAACCAGGCTGCGGGCACCAATACGCTGTCGGCCACCACCTTCCATGACATGCAGGTGGGCTACAAGATCGACTGGATGAAGGGGCTGCAGCTGACGGCCGGCCTGAACAACGTGTTCGACAAGGATCCGCCGATCTGCCTGTCGTGCTCGTTGAACGGTTACGACGCTTCGACCTATGACATCCCGCGTGGTCGTTACTGGTACCTGCGCGCGGATCTGCGGTTCTGATGTGACGGTGGCAGCGCCGGCCAGTTCCGGCGCTGCCTTGCTGGTGCAGAGCCGAGCCCACGCTCGGCTGATTCTCTGAGCCGAGCATGGGCTCGGCTCTACAAGTGCGGGGCGATCGTGCCCCGTGCCTGCTCAGAACGACCAGGTGAACGTCAGCGAGCCGTTGCGGCCATCGCCGTACGCGCCGTAGCCGTTGATCTGCGACAGGTACTGCTTGTCCAGCAGGTTGTTGAGGTTGGCCTGCACGCTGAACTCCGGCGAGATGCGGTAGCGTACGAAGGCGCTGACCAGTGCATAGCCACTCTGCTCGATGCGGCCGTAGGCCGGCACCGGGTAGTAGATGCGGTTCTGCCAGTTGGCACCGCCACCGACGGTCAGTGCCTGCAGCGACTGCGGGGTGTAGCTGGTGAACAGCTTCAGAGCGGTCTGTGGCAGGTTGGTGTTGATGTCGGCGCCGTTGATGTCCTTGGCCACGTAGCGCGATGCGCCGAAGGTGGCATTCCAGCCCGGTGCCAGTTCGCCGTTCAGCTCGAACTCGAAGCCACGGCTGACCGTGCCACGTGCGGCGCGATAGGCGGTTTCGCCGCCGGTACCGCCGATGACCGGCTCACCGGTGGACTGGCCGACGTTGTCCTGTTCGATGCGGAACACTGCCAGCGAGGCGTTCAGGCGGTTGTCGAACCATGCCCCCTTGACGCCCACTTCGTAGCTCTTGCCATCGACCGGATCGAGATAGCTGCCGTTGCGATCCTTCAGCGTCTGCGGCTGGAAGATCTCGGTGTAGCTGGCGTAGGTCGAGTAGGTGTCGCTGATGTCGAACACCAGGCCGGCATACGGCGTGGTGACCTTGTGCGCGCGGTCGGCGCCTTCGCCTTCGCTCCTCCAGTCGGTGTAGCGGGCACCGATGATCAGCTTCAGCGGATCGGCCAGCGACAGGCGTGCAGCCGCGTAACCGGCCTTCTGGGTGATGGTGCCCTCGCTGGCCAGTGCCAGCGGGTTCCAGTTCGGCTCGCTGATGTTGCCGGTCCAGTTCAGATAGCTTGCGAACGGATCCCAGGTCTGGCCGGCACCGCCGACCTGATAGTCGCCGTAGTTGGCGTACTCGCGCTTGTTGTAACTCAGGCCTGCCATGAACTGGTGCTCGCGGCCGAACAGCTGGAACGGACCATCAACGTAGCCATCGACGCCGGTGACCTTGCGCTCGGTGTTGTAGAAGCCCGCGGACGGTGAGATGCCCGTGCCGTTGGTTCTGTCGAAGTTCGATGCGCCCGTGGTCCAGTCGTTGTATGCCGGGTAGAACAGCTTGTCGTCGGCCTTGGTCTCATCGTGCGTGGCACCGACCTTGAACTTCCAGCCATTGCTGAAGGCGTGCTGCAGGGTGGCGAACGCGCGCTTGCTGGTGGTGTCCCAGTAGGTCCAGTTCGGGCTGGCGTTGAACGATTCATCATAGCCGGTGCGCGAGCCATCGGAGTACAGCATCGGGAAGCCGCCCCAGGTCGCGCCGTTGGCGCGCTTCTGCTGGTAGTCGTAGCCCACGCTCAGCTGGGTGTCCGGGGTCAGGTCGGCGTCGATGACCGCATAGCCCAGCGTCTTGCGCTGGTTGTAGCGATCAATCTGGCCGTCGGTGTCCAGGTAGCTGCCGATCACGCGGCCGCGCACGGTGCCGCTGGCGTTCAGCGCACTGCCCACGTCCACGGTGGTGCGGGTGCGGCCCCAGCTGCCGACGTTCACTGAGACGCTGCCGTTCAGTTCGGCGCTGTCGGCATGCTTGCGGATCAGGTTCACCGACGCGGACGGATTGCCGGCACCACTGAGCAGGCCGGTGGCACCACGCACCACTTCCACGCGGTCGTACAGCGCCAGGTCCAGGCCGGAATCACCGTAGCTCCAGTTCTGCACCATCTGCGTCGGCAGGCCATCGAACTGGTAGGCATCGATGTAGAAACCGCGCGCGTAGAACTCGGTGCGTTCGCTGTCGGACTGGGTGCTGGTCACGCCGGTGGTGTTGGCCAGCACGTCGATGATGTCGTCCAGGTTCTGATCTTCGATGCGCTGGTGGCTGATGATGCTGATCGACTGCGGGATCTCGCGCGGGGCCAGGTCGAAGCGGGTACCGGCCGAGGTGCGGCGCACCGAATAGCCTTCGGCGCGTTCACCCTTCACCACCACCTTGTCGAGGTTGGTCGGATCGGCGGCGGTTTCGGCGAAGGCGGCCGGGGCCACGGCGCAGAGAACGGCGAGCACGGCAACGGACAGCCGTTGTGGCTGCGGCGTACGGAAGACGGAACGGGTCATGGGGATCCTGGACGAGCACGCGCGCTCGGCCGGCATCCAGAGGCGAGGCGCTACGGGTGGGAAACGGACGGGCAGGCCGTCCTGGCACCACCGGAAACGAAAGAAATGGTAATACGAACTATTCCTATTTACAAATCATGAACAGATCGATCTGCGGGTGTGCAGTGGCAGTCAGCGCAGCAATGGCAGCGGGTTTCGCGCGCCGTCGGTGCCGTAGACGCCCCAGTGCAGGTGCGGCGGCGTGCCCTTGGCGTTGCCGCTGTCGCCGACATGGCCGAGCAGATCGCCGGGTTGCACCACCTGGCCGCGTGCCAGGCCGTCGGCCCAGTCCTCCAGATGCGCGTAGTAGTAGCGTTCGCGCCCGGGCCCGATCACCCAGACCTGACGCCCGCCGAGCCCGCGTTCGCTGACATCCGCGACGACACCGGCCGTGGCGCTGCGCACTGGGGTGCCGCGTTTGGCGAAGATGTCGATGCCGGCGTGGGAGCGGTCACGGCCACGTGGCGCGCCGAAGGTATCGGCGATCTGGCGTGGCCGCACGCCGTCCACCGGCACCGGTAGTTGCGTGGCCGGCGGCATCCGCGAGAGCGCCCACAGCATCTTCGGTGCGACCGCCCATGGGCTGTTCCACAGCGTCATCGCGGCGACGAGCGCAATGGCCAGCCACAGGCCACGCAGCAACCAGCGGCGCAGGCGACGGGCGGGGGAGGGCGTTGTGCTCATGGTTTTCGATTGTAGAGTCGAGGCCTGCTCGACTGCTTGTTTTAAAACCACCCGGCCATGGCTCGGCTCTACAAACGCGCACCAACCTCGGGGCATGCTCGACGCGTCAAACCCACACACCCCCCCCACATCAAAGGCCACCTGCCCCACCTGGGCCGGCCCCACCGCCGCGGCTGTCTGTTATAAAAAAATACGAGCCCACCAGAACGCCTACTATTTGGGTTTGCGTGTTTTTGTTGTAAAATAGGGGGGGGGGGGGGGGG
>NZ_JASJSI010000067.1:0-23602 GCF_030237085.1 Stenotrophomonas maltophilia group sp. Smal32 | reverse complement strand
GGGAACGTTCCCAGTCCGTATTTCAATGTGCGCTGCACAAAAAGCCAATAGTCCTTTGGCGTTAGCATTGTGCTGAACGGCCATCGCGCCATGAACAACCCACGTTTCCGGGAACGTTTCCAATGAGCATCAGCATCAACGACGTCGCACGCGTGGCGGGGGTCTCCAAATCCACGGTGTCCCGGGTGCTCGGGGGCGGTCCGGTCAGCGAGGACGTGCGCGGCAGGGTCGAGCTGGCGATCCGGCAGACCGGCTATCGACCCAACCTGCAGGCCAGGCGGTTGCGCTCCCGGCACACCGGCATCATCGGCCTGATCGTCGCGGACATCCGCAATCCGTTCTTCACGGCGCTGATCCGCGCGGTGGAGGAGGTGGCCTATCGCGAAGGATTGCGCGTGACCCTTTGCAACACCGACGAGGACCCGGAGCGGGAGGCGCTGTATCTGCAGTTGATGCACGAAGAGCGCATCAGTGGCCTGATCTTCGCGCCGACCCGGACCACGGTGGGCCGGCTCGAACGGCTCACGCTGGATTATCCAACGGTGCTGGTGGACCGCGCCGCCCCCGGCGGGTCGATCGACAGCGTGGTACTCGACAATCCGGCAGCGATGGCGGGCCTGGTCGAGCATCTGGTCGAGCGCGGCTATCGCCGTATCGGCGGATTGTTCGGCAGCACCAGTACCACGGCGGCCGAGCGTCGCGACGGCTATCTCGCTGCGATGCGCACCCATGGGTTGCAGCCGGACTACCGCGAGGTTGAACCCACGGCCGAAGCCGCCATCGCGACGGTCGGGCAGTGGCTCGCCACGCCATCACGCCCCGAGGCACTGGTGACCAGCAACAGCCTGCTGTTGATGGGGGCATTGAAAGCCGCCCGCAGCGCTGGGCTGGCGATTCCCGAGGCGTTGGCGCTGGCCGGCTTCGACAACGAACGCTGGACCGAACTGGTCGAGCCGGGCATCACCGTGATCGAGCAACCGGTTGAGGAGATGGGGCGGGCCGCGATGTCGATGCTGCTTGAACGCCTGCGCACGCCAGCACTGCCTGTGCGCCGGCTGGTGATGACGGGTCGGTGCGTGGGCAGAGGGTCGACGGCTGCGCGATAGCTCGACGCCCGGTTGCGGCCAACCCTGAGAGCGCCGTTCGGGTGTTGGCCGGCCGACCGTCGTCTGTTACAAGCCATCTGTACACGCAGACACCATGGATGATTGCCTTGTCAGAGCCTTACTCAGCGCTGCTCCGCCTGCAGTTGTGCCCCGAAGATCTCTCCAGATGGCTGTCCGCGCCCGTGCCCACAGCGTCCCGATGGTCCGACTGGCGATGCATCGCCGGGCAGTGGCACCTGGGAAACGGTGAATACCTGGCCTCTTCAAGCGACGAGGCGTTGGATCACCTGCTTGCGGACTGCCAGGCGCTGCTGGCCCGCTACCCCGACAATCGCGCCGCATTGAAAGCCTTCCTGGCCTCTGCACAGGCTGAGAACATCCGGGTCGCCGCCCATGACCGCAGCAGCACGCACTTTGTTGCAGGATCGCTGACCTATTCAGAAAGCCTCTACGATCTCATTGCGTTTCTTGCGGTGGCACGAAGCGCCGCCGACTTCCTGAAGGCAGGTGACCAGGGGGTGGCGCTGATCCACGACTATCTCTGGGCCGAGAACGATCAGCGGGAGACCATTGCCGCGATTGCGCTGGCAGGCCACGGCGAATCCAGCTTCCTGTCTTCCACTGACCTGGATACCGCCACCGCATCCTTCGAGACATTGGTGGAGGCCATGCTGGAAGACCGGGACGACCCGGAGTTTCATCCGCGCAACCAGCTCGATCGACTTTGACCCTCGCTGCGTGGAACCCACAGAGACGACCACCAAGGACCCCGACATGAAAGGACATCACGCCCTCCACGCGCGCCGCGGCATGCGTCGGCTCCTCGCACTTGGCCTCTGCGCCCTGGCGGGGTCCGCCCTCGCCGGAACAACGCAACCGGCACGCACCTGGCTTGTCAGTGGCGCCGAACTCCTCACCCTGCTGCAGGGCAAAGGCGCCGACGGCTTCTGCGACGGCGATCAGTGCCGGAACCTGTCCAGCGCTCGCGCCAGCGCCTATATCCAGGGCGTTGCCGATGCCAGCCACGCCCAGTGGTGTGGCCAAGGCCGGATTCTTCCGCACGAGCTGGTTGACCGGGTCGCTTCACATCTTCGACAGCTGCCCCAAGGGAAACTGCAGCAGGATGCTGCACCCTTGGTCGTCGATGGGCTGAGGGCGGCCTTTCCCTGTGATCGAGGGGCATGACCCAGCAATGCCCGAGGTGACTCGGCCTCCTCCGCGGAGAGGTCCGCGCCCTTCGTGGAGCCCTCTCTGTTCCGCCTGAAGCTGGAGCCGAAATAGTGAAGACACACACACGAGTGGCGAGCGCGGAAGATCTTGAACAGGTCGCGATGCTGTTCGACAAGTATCGACAGTTCTACGCGCAGCCGGCAGACCTGCCATTGGCAAGGCAATTCATGCATGCACGCCTGTCAGAAGGCGATTCGCTTGTACTGGTGGCCGAGGCAGATGGGGACCGCCTTGTCGGGTTCACCCAGCTGTACCCGCTGTTTGACTCCATCAGCGCACGCCCAAGCTTCGTACTCTATGATCTTTACGTCGACAGACCAGCACGTCGCACTGGTGTTGCCCGCACCCTCATGATCAACGCCGTTGAAGAAGCACGAAGACGCGGCGCAGCGCGCATCGAGCTGCAGACGGCGAAGGACAACGCGGCTGCGCAGGCGCTCTATGCAGGACTCGGATGGCAGCGCGATGAGGATTTCTTCATCTTCGCCATTCATCCTTGATGGCCGTATCCGCCGCGCTTTGGATCGCCGAAGAACTCAGGCGACCATGGCAGAGGCGGCACGCCCTTCGAGGGCGTGCCGTGCTGGGTAGCGGGGATCAGTGAGTGATGGCGGGTGCGCCGTCGTTTCCCATCACACGCTGCACAGCCTCCTGCAATCGCTCGATATGGAAAGGCTTGGCAACAAAGGTGGCACGCCGATGGCGCAGCGGCACCAGCTGGTCGTACACCGCAGAAACGAACAGATAGGGGATGCCGAGTTCAGCCAGGCGATCGGCGACGGGGAAAACCACACCGTCACGAAGCTCCACATCCAGAACGGCACCGTCGAATCGCTGCGTATCCAGCAGCCCCAATGCATCGAACACACTGTAGGCGTGTGTTACCTGGCCACCGCCCTCTTCAAGCGCCTGTCCCATGAGGGCAACAAGGTCCAGTTGGTCTTCCACCAGCAGCAGACTGTATCGATTCCGCTGGTTCATATCGGGTTGCATTGGCACATGCCTGCGTTGCCATCGGAGCTGCAGTGTGTCCTGTGCTGCATCAACGCGACGCGTGTGGGTTGTCAGCTCGGTGTCGAAGCGACCCCGCCTCTCGATGCCGTCCACGTCGCATGGAAGGTGCCACGGGACGTGTTGACGGCGTCTTGGCGAGCGCCATGGATACTGCCGCCGTCCCCTGCACTGGAGTGTCCGTCATGCACCGATCCCACGCCAACCCCGCTTCGCCACGTGTACTGCGTGTGGAGTGCATGCGCCTGGACTGCGGAGGCGCTGCCATCGTGGTGGAGCTGGACCGCATCCCTGAACGGGCGTGGATGAAGTCATTGAAGCGGGCACTGCAGGCCGACGATCTCTTCGAGGGCGCACAAGCCAAATTCGACGGACGTTTCGTTTACGTCGTGGGCGTCGAGGGCAGCGAGCATCGTGCGCAGCATCGGGTGGTGCAGGCGCTTGAAATGCCGCAGGCAATGGTCAATACGTCGCGCTCACGCATTCCGGTGGCGGACGCGCGGCATGCCGGCAGGGTTGACGCTCAGGTTGGCCATTGATTCCAGATGGAGCGCGCGCATGCGTAGCGCATCGACGGTCACCCGTCGCAGAGCCGGCCACCCACTCCTGCGGGGCAATCCGTTGTATTGTGGACAGTGCTCGCAGCGCCCGTCAGCGAGAGGATGTTCAGGTGAACGCTTCCATGCTCCCAAGAATCGTCGGCTTCGATGTCCCGTTGCTGCATGAGCGTGTAGACGCATCCACCGACGAGGCCATCACCGCGCTGCTCGATCTGGCGCCAGGCGCCCGCTGGACAGAGATGTTCCTCATCAAGTGCAGAGCCCTGGCGTCCCAGCTCCAGCTGGCGGATGTTCGCATTGAAGGCGCCAGGATCTACTTCTACGGATCCATCAGCGATTCCCGTGGACTTGCCGACGCGGTGATGTCCATTGTCCACGTACTGAATGATGAGCTGATGCGCGAGCGGAATCACGCAGCCAGCCGCGCCTAGGCGCAGCCAAGCAGCGACCAGCACCGATCGGCGATCTCTGCTGCGCCAGGATGACCGCGCAGGCTCGATCGCTTCGCAAGCCTGCCCTGCAGATCGTCGATCCATGCCGACCGGGCGCCGTGCGGATCTCTCACATAGATATCGCAGGCAAGCCGGATAACCGGCGCCACTTCGTAGCGGAAGCTCATCGCGGGCAGGGCGCCCAGGTTGAACGCGGCCTTCCAGTGGGCCAGTTCACGCTCTACGTCCACAACGTGCTTGCTTCTTCCCTGGATCACGGCGTTACCCCTTTTTGAAACCTCACTGTACACACTTCTTGCTGCGAGCCTGTTCATGACAGTCGTTCATATGGGGCGCTTCCCCGTACGTTCCCGTAACGGCGACACGCCCACAGTCAATCGGCAGCAGACTTGCTGCGGCGGAGAATCGAAATGAACAGCGTCCCCGAACAGAACAGGAATGACCGCTCCAATGCTTCCTCTGAAGCAGAACGGCCCACGCAGCAGGGGCGGGTCGAGGGGGGCGAACCCGGAGGGGAGGAGCCTGGCAAGCAGGGACAGCAACAGCAGCAGGACAACAAGGATCGCGAGAGCCCAAAGCCAGCGGACGAAAAGAAGGGCGGTCTCGGCGGCGATACACGCCGCTGAGAAAGAGGAGGAGCCGCGCGCCGCGCGGCTGCTTCCGTTGCAGACAGGGAGCGTGCATGTCCTCGCAAAGCCAGGCGATCAGCCTGATGACCAAGATCATGTACCAATGTCGTCCGGAGAGAACCACGACGATGGCGCAATGCCGTTGCTGCCATGCGCCCAGCCCAGGCGGCATGGAGTGCGCACGGTGCCTGACCGGAAGGCTCGGCGACATGATTCAGAACCGTGGCGCAGCATTCAGCTGGCTGGACTCATTCCGCAGGGTCCAGCAGGACGAAGCACACGTGTTCGAATGCGCAAAGCGCGTCGATGCGGCATCTCCCTAGGCGTCGCATCCGGACCTGACATCGCGCAAGCGTATGCTCAAGTCATTCAGGAGCAACGCGATGACTTTTCCGATCTGCATCTACGATAGAACGGGCACGGGGCTCCGGCTGCCCGCGGGATGGTGGATCGACCTTCAGTCCGATCTGCCTGCACTGGTGAAGGGTGCCGCGCGCATCGACCTTCCGCGATCTTCAAAGGACGAGCATCCACGATTGGATCCTGAAGTTCTCAGGGATCTCTTCCGGCGCATTGGAGGCTCGCAGTGGCTAGGTTGAATCCAACCCAGTCCCTGGGAGTGCGCTGGCTGTTCTTTCGCCTTCGCAACGGGCAGTCCATCAGTCCCGCGAGGCTGATGTCTGTCTGGTCCGAGGCGGCTGAATCCAACGACTGCGCCGTGCGCCGTGAGATCATCGACGGCGCCGGCTACGTCTATGCCTTGTATGCGCCCAACAGCCTGCTTTCACCCCGGCGCGTGGAGCTGCGCATGAGGGCGCTGCTGGAGGAGGCCGGCTACGCCTTCACGATGGGCAGCCTGGCGGGGCGGCACCCGGGCGGCGGCTGAAGCGCGGCGCTGACGCGGCGGCCGCACAATCCAGGACAACAGGTCTCATTTCGGGCCGTCTGGCTCCAGGGGGTCGTCAGGCACTGGATCAAAGAGCGCCAGCATCCGTTCGCGGCGGCACTGCTCAAGCCAGTGGTGCCATATCTCCACCTCGTCCATCAGCCCTGTTGCACCGCATGCAGGGCAGGTGAGCGTCGTGCCCGATGGACTCGTCTGAATGCCGGCGTCCTCGGTCATTGATGAGCGCAGGCCGCAGCTCTTGCAGGTCGATCGCAACTGATCGAGGCGAACGATGGCGCCATTGCGCGCAAGAAGGGGCTGGATCGCATGGATCCGGAAGGCATTGGGAGGGTGCATGGCCGTGTCGTCTTGGGCTGGACACGGGAGCAAAGGATTCTGCGCCGGAGAAGAGCCGTGAGGGTGCAGTGTCCTCCGTCGGAGGTTAACCCTTCATCAAAGTGCGGGACGCGCTCCATCGTTGGCCTGAAATCCCACGCCCGCAATCGTGTACTGACACGGCACCCGGCGCATACCCGGTGCCAGCCCTGCTTCTGGGCAGGAAGGGCTCCGCCATCACAACGGAGCCCCGGTCACTCACTTTTCCTGCAGGAACGTCAGCAGATCCTGGTTGACCTTGTCCTTGTGGGTGTCGGTCAGGCCATGCGGCGCACCCGGGTAGACGATCAACCTGGCGCCCTTGATGAGCTTTGCCGATTGGCGGCCTGAGATATCGATCGGCACGATCTGGTCGTCGTCACCGTGGATCACCAGCGTGGGCACATCGAACTTCTTCAGGTCCGCGCGGAAATCGGTGGCCGAGAACGCGGCGATCGAATCGTAGGTGTTCTTGTGGCCGCCCTGCATGCCCTGCGCCCACCACGCATCGATCAGCCCCTGCGACACCTTCGCGCCCTGGCGGTTGAAGCCGTAGAACGGGCCCGACGGGATGTCCTTGTAGAGCTGCGCGCGGTTATCCATCTGTGCCTTGCGGATGCCATCGAACACTTCGATCGGCAGGCCGTTGGGGTTGTCGGCGGTCTTCAGCATGAACGGCGGCACCGAGCTGATCAGCACGACCTTCTTCACCCGCCCGGTGCCATGCCGGCCGATGTAGCGCGCCACCTCGCCGCCACCGGTAGAGAAACCCACCAAGGTGACATCGTGCAGGTCCAGCGTATTGATCACCGCGGCCAGGTCATCGGCGTAGTGATCCATGTCGTTGCCGTCCCACGGCTGGCTGGAACGGCCGTGGCCACGACGGTCATGCGCGATCACGCGGTAGCCATGATCGGCCAGGAAGATCATCTGCGATTCCCAGCTGTCCGAGTTCAACGGCCAGCCGTGGCTGAAGGTCACGACAGGCCCGTTCTTCGGGCCCCAGTCCTTGTAGTACAGCTGCACGCCATCGGCGGTGGTGATGTAGCTGGCGGTGCGCGCGATGCTGGTGACTGCAGCCGGCTTGGCCGGTTCGGCGGCCTGCGCGGACAGGCCGGCCTGGACCGAGAGGGCGAGGGCGGCAACGGCCAGGGTACGGGCGAAGGTGTTCATGCGGGAACTCTCATGGGTGGGTGGTGAGGCGTACTTTGCGCCCGTAATCAGGCATCTGGGTGATGTACTGTCCGCATTTCTTGATAGATCGTCTTGCACAAATGTGCGCGTGCGGACCACTCGCCATTGCCTGTTGACGAGGGAGAATGATCGTTCTACATTGTGGTCATGAGCAAGGCCACCATCGACACCCACCAGAAGATCCTGGCCACGGCCGAGGCGCTGATCTACCAGAACGGGATCCATGCCACCGGCATGGACCTGCTGGTGAAGACCTCCGGCGTGGCGCGGAAGAGCATTTACCGCCACTTCGAGAACAAGGACGACGTGGCCGCTGCCGCGCTGAGGGCGCGCGACGTGCGCTGGCTGGCCTGGTTCCGGCAGGAGTGCGACAAGGCTGATACCCCGGAAGCACGCATCCTCGGCATGTTCACCGTGCTCAAGGGTTGGTTCCAGTCCGAGGGCTACCGCGGTTGTGCGTTCATCAATACCGCGGGCGAGGTCGGCGACCCTGCCGATCCGATCCGGGAGATCGCGCGGAATCACAAGCAGAAGCTGTTCGACTACACGCTGGAACTTACCGGGCAGCTGGATGTGGAGCAGCCGGCGGCATTGGCCCGTCAGCTGCTGGTCCTGATGGAAGGCGCCATCACCCTGTCGCGCGTGATGGGTGATTACGACGCCGCAGACACCGCGAAGGATGTCGCGAAGCTATTGCTGGAACAGGCCAGGCGTTAGCGCCTGGGTACGCCAGATCGTTTGAAGCAACCCGTGTGTCCATTTCGATTGGAGGTTTCCCCGTGTCCACTGAACACCCCCGTCCGCCGCTTCCTCCGTTCACCCTCGAATCGGCCACGCAGAAGGTGCGCCTTGCCGAGGATGGCTGGAACTCCCGCGATGCCGACAAGGTGTCGCTTGCCTATTCGCTCAACACCCAGTGGCGTAACCGTGCCGAGTTCACCAACGGCCGGGAAGAAGCCCGGCAGTTCCTGGCACGCAAATGGAACAAGGAGCTCGAGTACCGCCTGATCAAGGAGCTCTGGGCCTTTACCGAAAACCGAATTGCTGTCCGGTACGCCTACGAATGGCACGACGACTCCGGCAACTGGTTCCGCTCCTATGGCAACGAGAACTGGGAATTCGGAGAGGACGGCCTGATGCAGCGCCGCTTCTCGAGCATCAACGACCTACCGATCAAGGAGAGCGACCGCAAGTTCCATTGGCCGCTGGGGCGTCGCCCGGATGATCATCCGGGGTTGTCGGAGCTGGGTATGTGAGTTGCCGGGCACAGACATGGTTGCCCGTAGCGATAACTGCGAAGGCGGGTCGGCATTGCTTCCCGGAACGCAACATGACGTACCCCTCCACGGGCCTACCGCACCTGCGGCGTGCTGCCTAGGCTGATCCCACACGGCACCTGCCGTGTCCCGGGCCCACCGCTCACGCAGTGGCCCACCTTCCCATGAGCCACGCAGTGCTGGCGTGCCAGGCATCCGCGCTCTGGTCGCGCCGCGCCCTGCGTCGTGGGAAAGCGCCCGGAATCGCTAGCGCCAGCCTTGCATTGCTGCCCGCCAAATGGCTCTTCGTGGAGATCCCTCATGTTCAGTATGGAAAACACCGCCGCGCCCATTGCCCCCGCCCTCGATGAACTGGTGCCCTCGCGCTACGCCCTGAAAGTGGGCGACGTCGAAGTACTGGTGATCAGCGATGGCGTCCTGCCGTTGCCCACCCAGATGCTCGGCCACAACGTACCGGCGGCCGACCGTGCCGAATGGTTCGAAGAAATGTACCTGCCGCAGGATGCCTTCGACTGGGCATTGAACGTAATGGTGGTGCACAGCGGTGACCGCACCATTCTCATCGATGCCGGCCTGGGCATGGACCCGGACCTGCAGCTGCCGCGCGCCGGCCAGCTGATCCGTCGCCTCGGTGCTGCCGGTATCAACCTGGGCGAAATCACCGATGTGGTGATCACCCACATGCACATGGACCACGTCGGTGGGCTGCTGGTTGAAGGTGTGAAGGAACAGCTGCGCCCGGACCTGAAGATCCACGTGGCCGCAGCGGAGGTGGAGTTCTGGAAGTCGCCGGACTTCAGCCGCACCAACATGCCGCAGGGTTTCCCCGATGCGCTACGCGCCACGGCCAAGCACTTCTGGGCCGAGTACAGTAGCTATGTGCATACCTTCCAGGACGAACAGCAGATCGCGCCAGGCGTGACGGCCCGCCGTACCGGTGGGCATACCCCGGGCCACTGCGTGGTGCGCGTAGCGTCCGCGGGGCAGGCCCTGACCTTTGCCGGTGACGCGGTGTTCGCGGTCGGCTTCGACCAGCCGAACTGGCACAACGGTTTTGAGCACGACCCGGAGGAATCCGCACGCGTACGCATCGCTCTGCTGAAGGAACTGGCCGGCACCGGCGAAATGCTGGTGGCTACGCATCTTCCGTTCCCGTCAGTGGGCCGGGTGTCGCTGGAGGGCGAGACGTTCCGCTGGGTACCGGTGTTCTGGGACTTCTGATCGGATTCTGCGGATACAGCGCAAGCAAGGGTTTTCGACGGGGCGCATCGGCGCCCCGCTCGAATCCCGCAAGGGCGAGGCCGACAACGGACGCCATCCACACCTGGCGTGGAACTACTGGATGTCGGTAGGGCGAGCCAACCGCTGCAGCTTGTGCGGGTTGCGCTGCACCAGGACCTGCGTGATCCGTTCGCCATCGGTCTCGAAGGCCATCGCCGCCTCCAGCACGCCATCGAAATAGCGCAGCAGTCCCAACCGTCCATTGAGCATGGCCGGGACCATCCGCAATTGCGCGCTGCGCCGCAGGTGCGGGGCATACAGCAGCTGGGCAATGCGTGCGCCCCCGACCATCGGCCCGGGGAAGCTGGTCACGATACCGCCGCCGTCACCCACCAGCTCGGCCGATTCGGCCATCAGCGCCTTCATCGTGCGGAAATCTCCACTGGATGCGGCCTCGGCGAAGCGGCGCAGCAGTTTCTGGTGCACGTCCTGCGGGACGTTGTAGCGCGGGCGCTCCTGCCTGAGCTGCTGACGTGCGCGATGTACGATCTGCCGGCAGGCGGCTTCCGTCTTGTCCAAGGCCCGCGCGACCACCGCGTAATCCTGATCGAACACATCGTGCAGCAGGAAGGCCGCACGTGCATCCGGGGCCAACCGTTCCAGCACACTGAGGAAAGCGACCGACAGATCGCTGGCGGTTTCCAGCACGTACTCCGGCGTGGCGGTGTCATCGGTCAGCAGCGGCTCGGGCAACCACATGCCCACATAGTGTTCGCGCGCATGCCGGGCCAGGCGCAGGCCGTCGATGGCGCGACGGGTGGTGGTCGCCACCAGCCAGGCTTCCGGATTCTCGATCTGTGACTGGTCGGCGCCATGCCAGCGCAGCCAGACATCCTGCACCACGTCCTCGGCTTCGTGCGAAGAGCCAAGCATGCGGTAGGCCACGCCGAACAGGCGTGGGCGGAGGCGTGAGAACAGCGCTGTGGAATCGTCCATGCCAGCGTAGACGGGACAGGTCCCCGGATTGTGACACCCGGGAACCTGTCGTTGGTGCCAGCGCCGGACGTGCAATCAGTGCGGCGGCAGCACCGCCGGCTTGCCGATGTCCTTGATCAGGAACACCACGAACTTCGCCGGCTCCGTAGCGCTGGCGTTGCGGCCTACGGTGTGCAGATCGGCCGGGCCTTCATGGAAGGCCTCGCCCGGGCCAAGGGTAACTTCCTTGCCGCCGGCCACACCCATCACGATCCGTCCTTCCAGGACGTAGACGAAGCCATGGGCATCGTGGCAGTGGACGGGATCAGCACCACCCGGCGGGTACTCCACGGTAAGGATCAGCGCTTCCTTGCCGGGCTGCTCCGGAAGGGCGCGGGTCATCACCTCGCGCACCCGGGGCTCGGGCGCTGCAGAGGACGGGGTGGCGGCAGCGCCGCACAGTGGCAGCAGCGCAAACAGGGCCAGAACAGGACGACGCATGGCAGGTCTCCAATGCGGTGGAGGAGGGCCGCTGCATGGTGCAGCGGCGGAAGGATCAGGCCAGGCCGGCCTTGTCCAGGCCAAAGGCCGCGTCCAGGGTGCCGGGCGTGGTACGGAAGGCGACATTGGCACGGTTCCAGGCGTTGATCGCCATCACCGCGTGGGTCAGGTTGACCATTTCCTGATCGGACAGCTGGCCGCGCACGCGCGCGTACAGCTCGTCCGGCACGCCCTGCGCCGGCAGCTGGGTCAGTACTTCGGTCCAGGCCAGGCAGGCGCGCTCGCGTGGGCTGAACAGTGTCGATTCACGCCATGCGGCCAGGTGATGCAGGCGCAGCGGGCGCTCGCCGCGCAGGGTGGCCTCCTTCACGTGCATGTCCAGGCAGAAGCCACACCCATTGAGCTGCGATGCACGGATGTTGACCAGATCGATGATGGCCGCTTCGATCGAGGCGGTGTGGGCGGCATGCGAGTACAGGCCGAGCTTCTTGAACAGTTCGGGGGATTGCGCGGCGTAATCCAGGCGTGCGTTCATGGTGTGTTCCTGTAGCGAGTGAAGGGCACAACGAGGCTAGGCCTGCATTCGCAGTGCCGGTAGGCGGGGGCCGGGCCGCACGCTGTTGCATGAAAAGCACCAATGTCCTGTCACAGCGGCCGATGCTCGGCCGTCTGCCGGGCATGGATACCTCATCGCACCTGCGCACCGCATCGCGCCCTGCCAGCGAACAGGTCTGGCAGGCCTTCCTCGCCGCACTGCGCGAACTGCCGCCCGACGCACGCGCGATCCTGCTGTTGCACGACGTGCTGGGCGCCGGATTTGAGGACATCGTGCCCCTGCTGGGGCTCGACCCTGCCACGTGCAGGCAACGGTTGGCGCTGGCGCGGAGCCACCTGCACGCACAACGTGCCCGCATGGAGCCAGGCAACCCATGAGCGCCGCAACGCCCCGCCCGGCCAGCGACGGCCACGATGCGCTCAATGCGTCCTTCTCCACCAGCTACGCCGGCGTGCTGGCCTTCATTGCAGTGGCGTCCGAGGGCAGCTTCGCGCGCGCGGCCGACCGCCTCGGCATCGGCCGCTCGGCCGTCAGCCGCAGCGTGCAGAAGCTGGAAAGCCAGCTGGGCGTGCGATTGTTCCTGCGCACCACGCGCTCGACCACGCTGACCCGCGAAGGCGAGCTGTTCCTGGAGGGCTGCAACCCGGGCGTGACCTGCATCCTGCAGGCGCTGGAGGAAATGCGCGACCTGCGCGAGGGCCCGCCGCGCGGGCACCTGCGCATCAGTGCCAGCCACGGCTTCGGCCGGCGGGTGATTGCCCCCCTGCTGGCAGCCTTCCGTGCCGAGTACCCGCAGGTATCAGTGGAGCTGCTGCTGGACGAGCAGGCCCCCGACCTGGCCGGTGACCGCATCGACGTGGCATTTCGCGACGGCCTGCTGGAAGACAGCCAGGTGATCGCCAAGCAGCTGGTGCCGATGCAGCTGGTCGTATGTGTATCACCAGCGTACGTGCAGGCGCACGGTCTACCGGCGTCGGTGGATGCGCTGTCCACACATGCCTGCATCGGGCGGCGCCTGCCGGGCGGACGCATGCAGCCCTGGGAATTCCGTGTCGACGGCGCCGAAGTGCACCTGCAGCCGCGGGCCGCACTGGTGTTCAACGATGCCGACCTGGCCCTGCAGGCCGTCATCGACGGGCTGGGCATCGCCCAGCTGCCCAGCTATCAGGTGCGTGAAGCGCTGTGGGCGGGCAGGGTGGTGACCTGCCTGGATCGGCATGCACCGCTCGATCGCGGCCACTACCTCTGCTACCTCAGCCGCCGCCAGCTGCCCAAGCGCGTGCGGGCCTTCATCGACTTCAGCACGCAGCGGGTGCGCGCGCTCGAACTGGATGTGATCTCGCACTGGGAAGCACGCCAGCAGGCCACCCCTCTGAACGACGGCGCACGGCCTGGCTGGGCGTGAGCGTATTGGTGCGTGCCGGGCAACAGTGCGCGGCCCGCCATGGACCTACTACCTCGCGCCCGCGCCACCTACGATGCCTGCGCCCGGCCACATCCGGTAGCCCTTCTACATTCCAGGAGATACGCAATGAAGATCCTCGTCATCGGTGGTACCGGCCGCATCGGCAGCAAGGTGGTGGAACGCCTGCGCGTAACCGGGCATGAGATCGTGGTGGCAGCATCCTCGACCGGGGTGGATGTGCTGACCAGTGAAGGTCTGGATGCCGCCATGGACGGCGTCGACGTGGTGGTGGACCTGGCCAACTCGCCCTCGTTCGAAGATGCGGCAGTGCTTTCGTTCTTCTTGACCGCTGGCCACAACATACTTGCGGCCGCTATCCGTGCCGGCGTACGTCACCACGTTGCGCTTTCCGTCGTAGGCACCGACATGCTGGCAGCCAGTGGCTATTTCCGCGGCAAGATCGCACAGGAGCGACTGATCCGCGACTCGGGCCTGCCGTACACCATCATCCACTCCACGCAGTTCTTCGAGTTCCTGCCGGGCATCATCCAGTCCGCCGGCGATGGGGAGACCCTGCGGCTGCCAGCCGCCGACGTGCAGCCAATTGCCGCCGAGGATGTTGCCGAAGCGGTGGCACGCATCGCGCAGCAGGCGCCAGCCAATGGCGTGCTGGAAATTGCCGGGCCGCAGCGTAGCGCGATGGCGGATCTGGCCAGGCGCTATCTGCAACTGACGGGTGATTCCCGGCAGGTCGTTGCGGATGCCGAGGCGCTGTACTTCGGCGCGCCGCTGCAGATCGACACGCTGGTGCCGGTCGGACACGCGTGGCTGGGGCAGGTCGATTTCGAAGCCTGGCTGCAGCAGTCCGGCCTGTCGCAGCGGCAGCCTGCCTGAGCGGCGCATCGATCGCCTGCCGCAGCTGCGCTTGATGGAACCGCGCAATGACCGAGCTGAAGCCTCCTTCGCCCGCCATGCTGGACCGTTACCAGGGCGACGACGTGAAGCCGCTGTACACCGGCCGCGTGCGGGTGAGCGGTGGCCAGGCCCAGCACGGGCGGGCGTCCGGCGTCGTGCGGTCGGACGACGGTGCACTGGCGGTGGACCTGCGCCTGCCGCCGGAACTCGGCGGGCCTGGCGGCGGCGCCAATCCTGAGCAGCTGCTGGCCGCGAGCTACGCTGGCTGCTTCCACGGTGCCATGGTGCTGGTGGCCGCGCGTGCCGGCCTGCTGCTGCACAACCCCAGCATCGAAGTGGCGGTCACCTTCGCCCGTGATCCGGCAGATGGGCTGTACCTGCTGTCGGCCGAGATCGTGGTACATCTTCCCGGCATGGATGAGAACCTGGCCTGCGAACTCGTTCGCAACACCGAACGCGTCTGCCCGTACGCCAAGATGTTCCATCGCGGCGTCAGCCATGTGGTGCATGTTCGGGTCGGCCCGCAGGCTCCGCCTCTGTAGAGTCGGGCCATGCTCGAATCCGGGAAGGTCCTGGCCCTGACGATTACACGGCTAGGCCGTATTCCGCCACAACCCAGCTCGGCTACGATGGTGGCGCCGGCAACCTGGCCGGTGGGGCAGAGGATGCAATGGACATGCAGGCAGCGGGCGAATTCGATCCGTCGGCAAAGACCGATTCGCAGGAACTGACATTCCACTGGCCCTACCAGCGGGTGCAGGGGCTGGTTGAGCACAGCATCTACCCCAAGGCGGGCAGGGTGGAGACGTGGGCGTTTCGCATCGGCGTGGGTGCGGCGATCATCGGCATTCTCATGGGTCAGCTTCCAGATCGATGGCTGCCTCTCGGCGTAGTGCTCCAGGTGGTTGTTGCCTGCCTGGCAATCGAGATCGGAGGGTTCATTGTCGGTGGCGTCCTGGCCGCCCGCAGGGGCATTCGCCAGTTCAGCCAGCCGCGGCTCTCGCACGCCCGGGAGATGGATGAAGACTTCGCCCACTGGCAAGCGGTGGTGACCGAGCTTCGCGACTTCCCTCGCATCGAGCGCGAGCGGCGACTCAAGTTCGTCAGCACCTTGCGCACAAACATGATGGAGCGCATGGGCATGATGTATGGCGGCCTGCAGCGGCTGGGACCATTCCCGCTGTTGATTGCCCTCTACCTGCAGTTCCGCGGCTGGAAATGGGGCGACTGGCCGGGCGCTTTCGATGTTGGCCTGCTGGGTGCACTACTGATCTTCGCCATGGTGCTGCTGTACTTGCTGGGCTGGATGCTGATCGGCCTTCGCACCAGGCTCGATACCTACGTTGCCTTGTTGGAGGGCTCCATCCACGAACCCGAGCCCTCCCAGCCAACGCCTTTGTAGCGTCGGGCCATCATGTTCTTCATGCTGAGGGACAAACAGGACTGTGAGTCATCCAGTGAGGCATACGCATGGCTCAAGAGTGCCGCGCTGTGGCTGGATGCAGCCGATTTCTTCGGGCTTGCTGCATCATGTTCGTACATTTCGCCGACTTCACAGCTCTGTACCCCGCAGATGGGCATAGTGGCCCTTCGGTAGTGTGAGCGCGTCCATCCAGCCACGGGGTTTCCCCGAACGCCAGGAGGTCACTGTGCCAAGTTGTGATGAAGGAATGAAGTTGACGCGTCGCCAGGTGATCGCCGGCGGCGTCACGACCGTGGCGATGTCCGCCGCACCGGGGGCATCATCACTCGCCGCCGAACTGGCGGCGCCCCCGCCGCCCAGGCCGCCGGTCATCAGCACGGTGGCCTTGACCGTCAACGGCGAGCGGCGGGAGCTTGAGCTCGACACCCGGACCACGCTGCTCGATGCCCTGCGCGAACATCTGAAGCTGACTGGAACGAAAAAGGGCTGCGACCACGGTCAATGCGGCGCCTGTACCGTGCTGGTCAACGGTGAGCGCATCAATGCCTGCCTCAGCCTGGCGGTACAGCACCAGGGCGATGCCATCACCACCATTGAAGGCCTCGGAACGCCCGATGACCTGCATCCGATGCAGGCCGCCTTCATCAAGCATGATGGCTACCAGTGCGGATATTGCACGCCGGGGCAGATCTGTTCGGCGGTAGCGGTACTGGACGAGATCAAGCGGGGTGTCCCCAGCCATGTACAGGCGGACGTCAGCGCACGGCCCCGGGCCACCAACATGGAAATGCGCGAACGCATGAGCGGCAACCTCTGCCGCTGCGGGGCCTATTCCAACATTGCCGAGGCGATGGCAGAGGTCGCTGGCGTGACCTCTGCAGGGAGGCGCTCATGAGGGCCTTCAGTTACGAACGCGCGAAATCCCCGGCCGAGGCCGCCAGGGCCGTCGCCGGTACCGAGGGCGCGAAGTTCCTGGCCGGAGGGACCAACCTGCTCGACCTGATGAAGCTGGAGGTCGAGACGCCAGCGCACCTGGTCGATGTGCAGGACATCGGCCTGGACAGGATCGAACCCACCGACGAGGGCGGCCTGCGCATCGGCACGCTGGTCACCAATAACGCGCTGGCCTCGCATGAGCGCGTGCGCCGCGACTACGCAGTGCTGACCCGCGCGATCGTGGCAGGCGCCTCCGGGCAGCTGCGCAACAAAGCCACCACCGGCGGCAACCTGCTGCAGCGCACGCGCTGCCCGTATTTCTACGATCCCAACCTGCCCTGCAACAAGCGCCTGCCCGGATCCGGCTGCGGCGCACTCGAGGGGTTCTCCCGGCAGATGGGCGTGATCGGCACATCGGACAGCTGCATCGCGACCTATCCGGGCGACATGGCGGTGGCCCTGCGGGTGCTGGACGCCTCGATCCAGACCGTCAGGGGTGACGGCAGTACGCGCAGCATCCCGATTGCCGATTTCCATCGTTCCCCGGGCGACAGGCCGCAGCAGGACAACGTGCTGCAGCGCGGTGAGCTGATCACCCACGTCACGCTGCCGGAGCCTCTGGGCGGTCGGCACGTGTACCACAAGGTACGTGACCGCGCGTCCTTTGCATTCGCACTGGTGTCGGTCGCCGCGGTCGTGCAGCGTGACGGCTCGGCGCGGTTCGCCTTCGGTGGGGTCGCGCCGAAGCCGTGGCGCGTCGAGGCAGCCGAACCCCTGCTGCGCGACGGCGTGAAGACCGCGACCCGGCAGGTGTTCGCCGGTGCCCGTCCGACGCGGGAGAATGCGTTCAAGATCGCTCTCGCCGAGCGCACCCTCGCAGCCGTGCTGGTGGAAGGAGAGCGCTGATGCCCCTTGAATTCAACGCCCCCGCCGGCGACAACCTGTTCGACAATGCCAAGGTCGTCGGCAAGTCGACGCCGCGCATCGACGGTCCACGCAAGACCACCGGCACCGCCCCCTATGCCTACGAGCGCCATGACGTGGCGCCGAACCAGGCCTACGGCTACATCGTCGGTGCGGGCATCGGCAAGGGGCGCATCATTTCGATGGATGCCTCCCGCGCACGTGCCGCGCCCGGCGTACTGGCGGTCATCACCGCACCGGAAACCAAGCCGGTCGACACATCGAACTGGAACAATGCGCCGCTGTTCGGCGGACCCGAAGTGGCCCACTACCATCAGGCCATCGCCTGCGTGGTGGCAGAGACCTTCGAGCAGGCCCGCGCCGCCGCGGCGCTGATCCGCACCCGCTACGAGCGCGACAAGGGCCGCTTCGATTTCCCCGCCCTGGCACCAACCGCGCCGCTGGCAAAGGGACGCGACGGCAAGCCCGACCGGCAGACGCTGGGCGAATTCGACACCGCCTACGCGAGCGCCGCGGTCAAGCTGGACGAGACGTACCACACCTCCGACGAAAGTCATTCGATGATGGAGCCGCACGCCACCATCGCCGCCTGGGAGGGCGACACGCTCACGCTGTGGACGGCGAACCAGATGATCGACTGGGCCAGGCAAGGCATGGCGGCGATCCTCGGCATCGATCCTGCCAAGGTGCGTGTGGACTCGCCCTATATCGGCGGCGGCTTCGGCGGCAAGCTGTTCATCCGTGCCGACGCGGTGCTGGCCGCGCTGGCGGCCAAGCAGGTCGGGCGGCCGGTGAAGATCGCGCTGCAGCGCCCGTTGATGCCCAACAACACCACGCACCGGCACGCCACCCTCCAGCGCGTGCGGATCGGCTGCGGAAAGGATGGCCGGATCTCCGCCATCGCCCATGAGAACTGGTCGGGCAACATCAACGGCGAGGACGGCGAAAACGGCACCCTGCAGACGCCCAAGCTCTATGCGGGCGCCAACCGCCTGGTGGCCAATTACATCGCCACGCTCGACATGCCCGAAGGCAATGCGATGCGCGCACCGGGCGAAGCACCGGGCCACATGGCGCTGGAAGTTGCGATGGACGAAATGGCCGAGAAGCTGGGTCTCGACCCGATCGCGTTCCGCATCCTCAACGAGCCCGAGGTGGTACCCGGCGATCCGTCCAAGAAGTTCTCCGACCGCAACCTGGTGCGCTGCCTGCGCGAAGGCGCGGAGCGCTTCAACTGGAACAAGCGCAACCCCAGGCCGGCGCAGGTCAGGGAAGGGGACTGGCTGGTCGGCATGGGCGTGTCTGCGGGCTATCGCGGCGCACCGACGATGAAGTCGGCGGCGCGGGTCCGGCTTGACGGCCAGGGCGGGGTGATTGTCGAGACCGACATGACCGACATTGGCACCGGCTCCTACACGATCATCGCGCAGACGGCAGCCGAGACCATGGGCGTGCCGCTGGAGCGGGTCCAGGTGACCCTCGGCGACTCCCGTCATCCCGCCTCCGCCGGTTCCGGCGGCCAGTGGGGCGCGGCAAGCTCCACCGCAGGCGTGTACGCGGCGTGCGTCAGCCTGCGCCGCAAGGTGGGCGAGAAACTGGGCTTCGACGGCGACACCGCAGACTTCGCCAATGGCCGCATCCAGGCGGGCGGGCGGACGATCAAGCTGGCGGAGGCGGGCACACTGTCGGCGGAGGACGGCATTGCCTTCGGCGACTTCAAACAAGGCTACGACGTCGGCACCTATGCAGGGCATTTCTGCGAGGTTGCCGTGCATGCCTACACTGGAGAGACGCGCATCCGCCGCATGCTTGCCGTATGCGATGGCGGCCGGATCCTCAATCCGCTCTCCGCACGCAGCCAGGTCATCGGCGGGATGGTGATGGGTGCGGGCGCGACCCTGATGGAGGAGCTGGTGGTCGACAAACGGCTGGGCTTGTTCATCAACCATGACCTGGCCGGCTACGAGGTTCCCGTGCACGCCGACATTCCGTACCAGGAAGTGGTCTTCCTCGACACGCTGGATCCGGTGATCTCGCCGATGAAGGCCAAGGGTGTGGGTGAACTGGGCATCTGTGGGGTAGGCGCCGCGATCGCCAATGCGGTCTACAACGCAACCGGCGTGCGCGTGCGCAACTATCCCATTACGCTGGACAAGCTGCTGCCCGGCTTGCCCGACGTGGGCTGACCCTTGCGCATGGACCGTCCCGCAGCCTCGACCACTCTGGAGGCCTCCGCCGCAGGCGGAGGGGAGCCCGGCGATCTTGCCGAGCACCTGTCCGCAGCGCCGGGCTTCCTCGCCGAAGGTAGCCCGCGCGGCGTACTCGAGACGGCCTTGACGCGCGTGCGCGCGGGGGAGCACGCCGTGCTCGCGCTGGTGCTGGAATCCGATGGCTCCACCTACGCCGGTGCCGGCGACATGGTGCTGTTCTGCAACGGCAGCCAGGTCGGCTGGCTGAGCGGCGGATGCTTGGAGCCGGAGCTCGCGCGACGCGCGGAGCAGGTGAGCGCGGCAGGGCGGGTCGACTGGATCGAGATCGACACCCGCAGTGACGACGACCTGTTGAGCGGGTCCGCGCTCGGGTGCCGCGGCCGGCTGCGGATTGCGCTCCTGCCATTGCGTGCCATGGCCGGCATCGACGTTGTCATCGAGGCATGGCTGCGCGAGGGTGTGCCACTCCAGCGCGAGCTTCGTGCATCGGGGCAGATCGTTTTCCGCGCCGGCAATTGCGAGCAGGCGTGGCAGCTGCATCCGATGGAGGGTACGCAGCCCTTTGGCGAGGGTGCGTGGCGTTTGCCGTTGCCCCGGCTTCCGCGGGCCCTGGTGTTGGGGGGCGGTCCCGAAACGCCCCTCCTGGTTCCGTTGCTGCGGGGCCTGGGGTGGCGGGTCAGCGTGGCCGAACGGCGAGCGCGCTGGGCCTCAGCCGGGCAGTGCGCAGATGCGCATCTTAAGACCAACCCGGCCGAGGCCCTTCATGGCGACCCGTGCGACGCCGTACTGGTGATGCATCACGATTTCGAACTGGACCGGGAGGCGCTGGTGGCCCTGGCTGATACCAAAGTTGCGTTCATTGGACTGCTGGGTCCGCGGCGAAGGCGCGAGGACCTGTTCAAGTTGCTGACACCGGATCAGCGCCACCGCCTTTCCCCGAGACTTCGATCACCTGTCGGCCTGGACATCGACGGCCGAGGGCCAGAGGCGATTTCGCTCAGCATCGCCGCGCAGCTGCAGCAATGGCGAAGCGCGCACGGCAGGTGACTGACGCGCATGCGGTCGTCGTGCTTGCTGCGGGCGGGAGCACTCGACTTGGCCAGCCCAAGCAGCTTCTGACCCGGCAGGGCGAGACCCTGGTACATCGCGTGGCGCGGTTGGCCTTGGAGTTCGCGCCATCGCAGGTACTGGTGGTGGTGGGTGCGAACGCACAGGCCGTGACATCCAGCATTGCCGGGCTGGATGCCACCCCGGTAACCAACCACCACTGGGAACGCGGCCTGGCCAGCAGCCTGCAGGTTGCTGGCACACATCTGCTGCCCGCGGTGGCTGCCGTGATGGTCGTGGCATGCGACCAGCCCGCAATCGAGCGCTCCCATCTGCAGGCGCTGCTTTCGGGTGCCCGCATCTCGGCATCAGGGTGCGCGGGTACCCATCATGGAAACGCGCTTGGCATTCCAGCGGTAGTGCCGCGCGCATGGTTCAATCAAGTGGGTGCAAGCGGTGACCGCGGCTTCGGAGCGCGCCTGCGGCAACTTCCTGTCGATACGGTGCATGTCCTACAGGCACCGGAACTGGGCCTGGATATCGATACGCCAGAAGATCTTGCGCGTGCGCGCGATGCGGGCTGGATCGATGCCGGGAAGTGACTCGCATGATCACTGGGCCAATGCCTGTCGCGCAGGTGACTAGCGGCAGGGCCGGAGCCCGAACCCTCGCTGCCCGCAGCCCTGTACAGTCGAGCCATGCTCGACTACGGCACGCCACATCGCGCCCCATCAGGCACATCACCAGCAAGAATCTGCAGCACCCGATCCAACAGAACAGGCTCCGGCACGCCAGCCAGTACCTGCTCCAGGTAATCCAACGGCTCCAACTGCCATTGGAGGAGCGCCCGCAACCGCACAATGGCAGGCGCCCGCCGCTCCGCGTCCAGTGAGACCTGCAACAGCAGATGGTGCGAGCGCCCCTCCAGCCACAGCACGGGTATGCCCCGGCAATGAACCTGGAACGCGGCATCTCGATGCCGCTCGACGAACTGGAAGCCCTGCCGAGGCCGAGAGTCCACGAACTGCATCGCCTGGCGGCGCAGTTGTGAGAATCGATCATCGTTGATGCTTTGGAACGCGACAGGCGAGGGCACCGGCGGCGCCGGAAACAGCGCCTGTGCCGCAACCACCACCACAAGACAGAGCGCGGTGGCCGCCCAGCGCCACCAGGCCACTCAGCCCTCCGGATGCAGTCGGGTACTGGCGTGTGCGGTAAGGCCGATTCCGGCCATGATCAGCCCCTCCATCACGCGCGGGCCGACGTATTGCTCCAGCTCGCCGTTCTCGCGGGCACGCTGCGCGGCCAGCAGGATCTCCAACACCACGCGAAGGCCCGCCAGCGAGCAATCGGTATCTGCCAGGGCGATGCGTCGGCCGGGCATCTGATGGCGTTCCGGCCACGGCTGGCCATCGGAGGCGGCGCCCGAGCCGATGCTGTGCAGCAGGGCGATGAGCGTGTTCGGATCCAGCTCGGGGCTGTTCGCAGACGCTTCGTGGATCGGATGCGGGGCAGGGGAGTGGGGCTTGGTCATGGCTGGGCTCCTTGCGTGCATGCAGAAGCCGCCACCGATAAAGGTGGCGGACGGTGCGTGGTTCGAAACCCCGTGTGTGGATGACCGGGCAGGCACAAGGCCTCCACGCACCGCCCGCCATAGCCGACTGACGGATTGCCAGCCGGCACCGCGCGAAGCAGTGCCGGCTGGCAAGTGCGAGCAACATCCACACAACCGGGGTTTCGAATCCCGACCACCGATGCACGGTGGCAGGGCAAGGAATACGCGGACCTATGCGTGATGCCAATGCAGTAGGGCTGATGACGTCACTACTTTCAACATTTTCAGAATCGTTGCATACGACGCAACCAAGCTGGAGCCTTGCGCTGCAACGCTATCGGCGATGTCGGTGGTGCAAGCCTAGCGAGTGTCGGCATCTGCCCGGCGAGGCTGTGAGCGAGGCAGATGCGACAGGATTGCCAACGGCTGCCAGGCGTCAGTAGCCCTTCAACGCGGCCTTGGTCCGCTCCAACCAGACGGCATTGTGGCTGCGCGCGTGGCGCGACCAGTGCTGGGCATCGTCGATGATGCCGGCGAACAGGCTGCGAGCTTGCTCGCGGTCGTCGGGTTGCGACTGTGCCATCAGCCATTCGGCATACAGACAGCGGGCGGCCGCGTCATTTCCGCACTCCACCGCGCGCTCGAACGCGGCACGGGTGCCGAGCGCTTGGGTGGCCGCCAGTGCCTGCGCGTAAAGCAGCGTCTGTTCCGGCTTGCGGCGCACATCCGGGTGGCGGGCGAACAGGCCGTCCAGTGTCTCCGCCGCAAGCGCGGGCTGCCCGGAATCGAGGCGGGCACGCGCCAGGCCGGTCAGGATGTAGGGATCGTCGCCCAGCGGTGAGCTGGCCGCCTGCTCGAGCAGGGTTCTGGCTTCCTCGGCCTGGCCTGCATCCAGCAGCGTCATCCCCAGGCGAACCCGGTTCTGCACGGTGGGCGTGCGCGCCAGTTCGGCACGGGCGTTGCGCAGGTCCTGGCCCGGGTCCATGAGCTGCTTGGCGGAACGGACGACCTGCCGGGCGCCGCGCGAGTGACGGACTTCCGGAAAGTAGATCGCCAGGAAGTAGACGACGCTGCCGAGCAGCGGGAAGGAGAAGAGCAGGATGAGCCAGTAGAGGCTCTGGCCTGAGCGGATGGCGTGCACCGCGAAGTAGATGGCCGCCAGTACGTGGAGTCCGATTCCTATATAGGGCATGTGCGCCGCCTCGTCCTTGTGA
>NZ_JASJSI010000066.1:6935-24281 GCF_030237085.1 Stenotrophomonas maltophilia group sp. Smal32 | reverse complement strand
ATATGTCGAATAATTCGTCTACATCCCCGGCGGGGGGCGGGCGGGGGTGTTTTGATCTTTTAGCCCCCACCCCATGGGCGGGTGCTGTTCGTGGACAGCTCGACTCTACAAGAAGCAGCCGAGCGTGGGCTCGGCTCTACAGTAGATCCACGCCATGCGTGGATGGTGCGGACCACGGTCCGCACCCACCAGCGGCGGTTACGCCGCCTGCAGCAACCCGCGTTCGATCAACCAGGCTCTGGCGTCTTCGGCATCCTGCTCGAACCACGCCCGGGTAGACCCCAGCCGATACGTATACCCCCAGGCATCCATGTCGGCCATCAGCCGCGCACTGCCGACACCCGGCAACCGCCCGGCCAGCACGATCTGCAGGTAGCAGGTGGCATCTTCCTCGGCCACCGAGTCGGTGGCGTCGGTGTGCACCTGCGCGCGCCGCTCCGGCGGCAATACGATCAGGTGGCAGGCTTCGTGCAGCATCGAGTGCACGGGGGTGTCATCGCGCACATAGACATTGCTGGCGATGATGCCCGCCTCGGGCTCGCCCCAGTAGCTGCCGGGAATCGGTTCGCCGGCCGCCACGTGGTGCAGCAGCAGGCCATGCGCGGCGAGCAGGCACTGCGCGTCGGTGAAGGCGATGTCGCCCACGCAGGTGATGTCCTCGGCGGTCGTCGTATCGGTCATGCAGGTCACGCAGCCCCGCCCATGCAGGCACGGGCGGGGCGGGGCATCAGGGTTTGTCCGGGCCTTCAGGCAGCGCCACGGAGATGTCCAGCACATCGTGCTGGCCATCCTTCACCAGGTCGACCTTCACTGCATCGACGTCGATGTTCACGTACTTCTTGATCACTTCCAGCAGCTCGCGCTGCAGCAGCGGCAGGTAGTCCGGGCCACCGCGGTGGCTGCGTTCCTGCGCGATGATGATCTGCAGGCGGTTCTTTGCGGTTTCGGCGGTGGTCTTCTTCGCTTTGAGGAAATCGAACAGGCCCATGCTTACCCTCCGAACAGCTTGCTGAAGAAGCCCTTCTTCTCGACGCTGGTGAAGCGCATCGGGCGATCTTCGCCGAGGATGCGCGCGACGGCGTCGTCATACGCCTGGCCGGCGGCGGATTCGACATCCAGGATGACCGGCTCGCCCTTGTTGGAGGCATTGAGCACGTCGCCCGATTCCGGAATCACGCCGATGGCCTTCAGGCCAAGGACTTCCTCGACGTCGGCGATGCTGAGCATCTCGCCGGTTTCCACGCGCAGCGGGGTGTAGCGGGTCAGCAGCAGGAACGCGGGCACGTTCTGCCCGGATTCGGCCTTGTGGGTCTTCGAGTCCAGCAGGCCGATGATGCGGTCGGAGTCGCGCACCGAGGACACTTCCGGGTTCACCACCACCACGGCGCGGTCGGCGAAATACATCGCCAGGAACGCACCCTTCTCGATGCCGGCCGGCGAGTCGCAGATGATGTAGTCGAAGCCATCGGCGGCCAGGTCCTTCAGTACCTTGCCCACGCCTTCCTGGGTCAGTGCATCCTTGTCGCGGGTCTGCGAGGCGGCCAGCACGTACAGGTTGTCGAAGCGCTTGTCCTTGATCAGGGCCTGCTTGAGGGTGGCTTCGCCGTGCACGACGTTGACGAAGTCGTACACCACGCGGCGTTCGCAGCCCATGATCAGGTCGAGGTTGCGCAGGCCGACGTCGAAGTCGATCACCGCCACCTTCTTGCCGCGCCGCGCCAGGCCACAGGCCAGGCTTGCGCTGGAAGTGGTCTTGCCCACGCCGCCCTTGCCGGAGGTGACTACGATGATTTCAGCCAAAGGACTTCTCCTGGTTCTGCATTAGTTTGGGGCTGCGTCAGTCCAGCGCAGCGATCTTGATCTGGTCCTGTTCCAGCCACACCTGCACGGCCTTGCCGCGCAGGTTGTCCGGTACATCGTCCAGTACCTTGTAGTGGCCTGCAATGGCCACCAGTTCCGCATGGAAATCACGGCAGAAGATGCGTGCCGCGGTGTTGCCCTGGGCCCCTGCCAGCGCGCGGCCGCGCAGGGTGCCGTAGATATGGATGCTGCCATCGGCGATGACCTCGGCGCCGGCGCCGACGGTGGCCATCACGGTCAGGTCGCAGTTCTCCGCGTACAGCTGCTGGCCCGAACGCACGTTGCCCAGCTGCATGCGGCCCGGTTGCGGTGCGGCTGCATCGGCGACCTTGGCCACCGGTGCGGCCGGGGCCGGCTTCGGCTCGGCACGAACGGCGCGGCGCGGTTCCGGCGCGGGCGGCGGGGCCGGTTCGGCCTCAACACGCTCGTACTGGGGGCGGAACTTGGCCAGCAGCGGCAGGCCGAGCTGCTGCGAGAGCAGGTCGACCGCGCTGGTGCCATAGGCCAGCGCCACCGGCAGCACGCCGGCGCTGCGCAGGCCATCGACCAGCGCCTGCGCGGTGGCCACGTCCGGCACCTGGCTCAGGCCGCCGAAATCGAGGATCACCGCCGCGCGGCCGAACAGCTTCGGCGCGCGGGTCACGCGCTCGCGCATTTCCTGCACGAGGCGTTCGACATCAAGGGTACGGATGCGCAGGTTGGCGATGCCCACCTGGCCGATCTTCAGTTCACCGGCCTGTTCGTAATCGAAATTCACCGCCACGCTCAGGTCCCCGTCGGCCGCTGTGCCTGCGCCGGCAGTTGCCGGGCGCGTGTCCATGCCACATCCGGCAGCTTGCCGCCGTAGGTCTCCTGGACCCACGGGTAGCTGCACAGTTCCTTGGCCAGCATGCTGGCACGCACATCGACCTGGGCCATGGTGTTCTGGCCCAGCTCGCGGAAGCCGAAGCTGCCGTGGAAGAGCAGGGCGGCATCGGCGCCATGGTCGAGGAAGACTTCGCAGGTCATCTGCGGGTAGCGCAGCTCGGCAAAGCTCTGCGCGTCGGCATAGAACGCACGGCCGACGCCACCGCCGCGGCGGCGGCTGGCGACCACGATGCGGTCGATGTAGAAGAACGGGGTGTCCAGATGCTGCTTGAACCAGGCGAAGTTGCTGCTGTCGTGCTGGCTGTCGCTGCCGAAGCCGATCAGGAAGCCGGCCAGGTTGCCGTCGCGCTCGGCGACGCGGAAATACTCAGCGGTTTCATAGAACAGGCGCAGGCGGGCCGCATCCAGGGGAAGGATGGCCAGGCCAGCGTTGTTGTTCAAAGCCAGGACGGAATCGAGCTCGTGCTCGCGCACGTCGCGGATGACAATCGACATTGTGACTCCGTGGGGTAACGCGGTTGGTCCATCAAGGGACCCTGCGCACGATTATTGCATGCCCGGGGTGGGCTGCGGCATGAACAGGCGACCGCGGAGGCATGACTTCCGTGGGAGTGCGTGACGCAGGCCGGCCCCGTAGAGTGCTGGCATGTTGGGAGTCCTCAGCCATACCCGCGTCCTCCGCCTGGCCGGCCTGTTCACCTGGGTCATGGTCGGCCTGCCCCTGGCGTACTCGCAGTTCGAGAACCTGCACAGCCGCAGCGACATGGGCGGCTGGGCGATCCTGCTGTTCGTCGCCTACCTGTCCTTCGGTACGGCCTACTACTGGTTGACCCGCATCCTGCGCAGCGACAGCCACACCAGCTGGCTGGACCGCGGCCTGCTGTTGTTGCTGACAGCCTCGGCGCTGGGGGTCAGCTTCCTCAGCGGTTCGGGCCTGGGCAGCATCCTGATGATGGTGGCCGCCGGGGTCATTCCGTGGATGTTGTCGGTACGGCTGGGGGTGCTGTGGCTGCTGGTCAGCCAGTTGGCGGTCGCTCCGGTCTATTACATGCTGCTGCGCTTCCCGCTGTTCGAAGCGGTGATGCAGTCGCTGCTGTACGGCGGCTTCTCCATGTTCATCTTCGTGACCAGCCTGGTGGCGCGGCAGCAGACCGAGGCCCGCGACGAACAGCGTCGGCTCAATTCAGAGCTGCGTGCCACCCGCGCCCTGCTGGCCGAGAGTGCCCGCGTCAACGAGCGCACCCGTATCTCGCGCGAGCTGCATGACCTGCTGGGCCATCAACTGACCGCGCTGACCCTGAACCTGGAAGTGGCCGGGCACCTGGCCGAAGGGCAGGCGCTGGAGCATGTGAAGCGCTCCCACGCCCTGGCCAAACTGCTGCTGGGCAACGTGCGCGAGGTGGTCAGCCAGCTGCGCGAGACCGGCGCGATCGATCTGGCCGCGGCGCTGCGCCCGCTGACCGAGAACGTGCCTTCGCTGGACATCCAGCTGGACATCGAGGATCCGCTGAACGTGGAGGACCCGCAGCGGGCCCACGTGCTGCTGCGCTGCACCCAGGAGATCATCACCAACGCGGTGCGCCACGCCGGTGCCCGCCACCTGTGGATCAAGGTGTACCGTGAAGCCCCGGACCGTGTGGTGGTGGAGGCCCGCGACGACGGTGTCGGCGCGGACATGGTCAACGTGGGCAATGGCTTGCGCGGCATGCGCGAGCGCCTGCAACAATGTGGCGGCCAGCTGCAGATCGAGACCCGTCCCGGCGAAGGCTTCCGCCTGCGGGCGACGGTGCCGGCAACGGTGCTGGTGGCCGCCCTTACCAAGGTTCCTGAAGGAGTACGTTGATGATTCGCGTCTGCCTGGTTGATGACCAAACCCTGGTGCGGCAGGGAATCCGCTCCCTGCTGGCACTCGACGATGGCATCGAGGTGGTGGCCGAGGCCGGCGATGGCCGGCAGGCGGTGGAGCTGATCCCGCAGGTGCGCCCTGACGTGGTCCTGATGGACATGCGCATGCCGGTGATGTCCGGACTGGAAGCGCTGCAGGTGCTGTCGCGGCAGGAACAGCTGCCGCCGACCATCATCCTCACCACCTTCGACGACGATCAGCTGGTGCTGGCCGGCCTCAAGGCCGGTGCCAAGGGCTACCTGCTCAAGGATGTGACCCTGGCACAGCTGGTTGGTGCCATCCGTACCGTGGCCGAAGGCGGTTCGCTGGTGCAGCCGGCGGTCACCCAGCGCCTGTTGTCGGGCCTGGAGCACATGCGCAACGAGTTCGTCAGCCTGGACCGCCCGGACCCGCTGACCGACCGCGAGACCGAGATCCTGCGGCTGATGGCCAGCGGTTTCTCCAACAAGGAGATCGCCAACTCGCTGGGCGTAGCGGAGGGAACCATCAAGAACCACGTGTCCAACATCCTCTCCAAGCTGGGTGTGCGCGACCGTACGCGCGCGGTACTGAAGGCGTTCGAACTCCAGCTGGTCTGAGGAAAACCGTTTCGGTACAAAGACTTGGGCGGTAGCTGGGGGTTCCGGCCAAGGTTGCCCCCTACTTGCCGGGTAGCGGTATGCGTTACCCTTCGAATTCTTTGTCCATACAAATACGCAGCCGGCAGGGAAACCGGTGCGCCAATCCCGATAAACAATGCCCGCGAAGCCTGCTAGGATTGGCGCTTCGCTTCAATCAACCCGGCCGTGGGATCGGCCCCGGAGACTCTCTGAATGACCCGTATTATCGAGTTCCTGATCGCCTTGGGGATCGTGGCTGGCCTGTTCGTCATCATTGGCGTATGTCTGCCGGGCGAGCGTCACATCACCGAAAGCATCGAGACCAACCGCAAGATGACGATCGTGTACGACACGGTCAGCAGCCTGCGCCGCTTCAAGGACTGGAACCCGCTGGTACTGCGCGATCCCGCCGTTGAACTGAAGCTGTCCGGCCCGGCCTCCGGCAAGGGCGCCACCCTCGACTTCACCTCCAAGGATCTGGGCACCGGTTCCTGGAAGATCACCGACGCCGAAGAGAACAAGCGCGTTGCGATCGCCATCGAAGACGGCACCAAGGGTCACGACAAGGTCACCACCTTCACCCTGGAGCCGACCGGCAAGGGCGGCCGTAACGTCAAGATCACCCAGGACTACTCGGTGAAGTACGGCTTCGACCTGTTCGGCCGTTACGCCGGCCTGTATGTCAGCCGCCAGATCGGCGACGACATCAAGATGGGTCTGTCGCGCATGGCCAACATGCTCGCCAGCGTGCCGAACGTCGACTACCGCACCCCGGAAGCGCCGCTGACCGATCTGGCCATCGTCGATGTGCCGGCCGAGGACCTGCTGGTCGTCAACGCCGGTAACGTGGATCGCGGTCAGGACACGATCACCAAGTCCATCAAGGACAACCAGGAATGGATCAAGCGCGTGATGGAGGCCAATGGCCTTGAAGCCGCCGGTCCGTTCCGCATCATCACCACCGACTTCGGTCAGGAGAAGTACGCCTTCGACATCGCCCAGCCGGTGAAGAAGAAGGGTGCCGAAGGCGCTGCTGCTGAAGCCCTGACCGTCAAGATCGACGGTGGCGCTCCGGTCAAGTACGTGCACGTCGCTCCGCACCGCTCGGCACATGCGGCCTACACCGGCCACATGGCGGGTCTGGACGTGGCCCGCAACGGCCTGCGCGCCTGGGCTGTGACGGCGGGCAACGAAGTGATCGACCGTCCGTATGAATCCTGGAAGGACGGCATCGACAAGTCGTTCACCCCGGAAGGTACCTACGACATCTACTGGGCCGTCAAGTAAGCCTCGGCTGACCCATGTAATGTTGGACACGAAAACGCGCCGCTCACTGCGGCGCGTTTTTTTTCATCTGGCGCCCGGCAAGGGGCGCTGCGCAAGGAGCCCTCATGTTCAACCTGGAACGTCGCGCACGTAAGCCTTCCCTGCTGGCCTGTCTCGGCGCGCTGCTGGCGGCCGCCTCGATCGGCCTGTCCGCCTACGCATCGCACGGTGTGGCCGACCCGCTGGCGCAGCAGCATCTGAACATGGCGGCGCTGTACGCGTTCGCACATGGTGCGGTGCTGGTGGCGCTCGGGCCGCGCGCGCAGGGCGCGATCGCGCATCTGGCGCTGTACGTGCTGCTGCTGGGCGTGCTGCTGTTCTCCGGCAGCCTGGTGGGTGGCGCGCTGTGGCAGTGGCCGACGCGGATGGCACCGATCGGTGGCACCAGCATGATGGCCGGATGGGTGTTGCTGGCGATCAATGCGTTGAGGCGGTAACGGTAGCAGGGCCTTTGCTTCGATCCATGACAATGCGATCGTGAGGGTTCACGGGCGTTACTTTTCCTTTCGCGCGAAAAGAAAAGCAACCAAAGGAAACGCGCCGCCGGCCGCGAGCCGGTGCTGCGCACCGGTCCCCTGTGCTCCTGTGCCCGTCGAAGGACGGTGCGGAGAGCAGCCGAGCATGGCTCGGCGCTAGAGAATCGCAGGCACCTCTTCGCCCTCGCCGGACCTGCGGTGCTCGGCTCGCTTGAGGGCGGACCCAACAGCCGCGCGCTGATCCGTTGCAGGGTCTCGGAGTGAAGCGACCCGCTCTTGCCTTTGTTCTGTTGTTCCATCCCGGGGCGGACGCGCGCGGAAACTCTCCGTGGCCGGGCGGGTGGGTTGCGCAGGTGCGTAAGCGCCACGGATGGCGCGCCCGGGCCTACAAGGACGTATTTACGGGGTCCCCTGCCACCGGCCCCCCCCCGCCATCCCACGGAATGCACGCTGTTGCTGTTGTCGTTGCGTCGGCCGTTGCCTCTGCAGGTGCAGGGCTGCAAGCCCTGCCAAACAAGCCTCAACTCTCGCAGTTGGCGAACAGGTCGCGGTCGCGCTCGTACAGCGAGGTCTTCACCTGCATCAGGCCCAGCACCGACGGGAACAAATTGTCATGGTCGGTATAGGCCGCCGACCGCTTGCGCACGCACTGCAGGTCCAGCCCGCGGCTGCTGGCGAAGCCCGGCGAGAACCACATCGTCATCGGAACGCGGGTCTGCTCGGCCGGGGCGATCGCATACGGCACGCCGTGCAGGAACAGGCCCTTCTCGCCCAGCGATTCGCCATGGTCGGACAGGTAGATCATCGCCGTGTCGTAATCCTCCATGCCCTGCAGCGTGCCGATGGTCTTGGTCAGGAAATGATCGGTGTACAGCACGGCATTGTCGTAGCTGTTGGTGATCTCTTCGCGCGAGCAGCGGCCGATGTCACGGGTGTCGCAGGTTGGCTTGAAGCGGGCGAAGGCGGCCGGGTAGCGCTCGAAATACGCGGGGCCGTGGTTGCCAAGCTGATGCAGCACCACCACCCGGTCGCCGGGTTTGGCCCGCACCTGGGTGGCCAGGTCCTGCAGCAGGATCTCGTCCATGCAGCGGCCATCGGCACACAGCCCCGGTGTGGTCGCATCGGACAGCGACTGGAACTCCAGGCCTTCGCACACACCCTTGCAGCCGGACTGGTTGTCACGCCACAGCGGTGCGATGCCTGCACGGTTCAGTACGTGCAGCAGCGACTGGTGCGCGCGTATTTTCTTTTCGTCGTAGTCGTGGCGCCCCCACGGCGAGAACAGGCACGGCAGCGACACTTCGGTGCTGGTGCCGCAGGAGTGCATGTCGGGGAAGTTGATCACCGGTGCCTGGGCCAGTTCCGGGGTGGTGTTGCGGCCACCGTTGAGTCCCCAGTTCTGCGCACGCACGGTCTCGCCCATGACGATCACCAGCAGGCGCGGCTTGCTGGCAGGTGCACGCGGGGTGGCCTTGGCATCGGTGCCGATCGGCAGCTTCGGCGCGCGCTGCACCGGGTTGTCGCCACGCAGTGCACGCGGCAGGCCCAGCAGCACGTTGGCCGGGGTGGCGAGGTAACGCACTTCACGCTGGTTGCGCATCAGCGCGGAGACATCCTGGAACGAGATCAGCGCACCGCCAACGGCGGTCACCGCTGCCACGACCAGGAAGCCGAGGCGCCACAGCAGGCTGCGGCCCCAGCTGCGGCGGCGCAGCTGCACGCGCCACAGCACGATCATCGGCAGGATGGCCAGCAGCAGCACCGGCCACAGCAGCGACATGGTCATCAGCTCGCGGCTTTCCTTGGGGTCGGTCGCCAGTACGTTGCGCAGCATGTCCGCATCCAGGTAGATGTGGTAGCGGCTCATGTAGTGCGCAGCGAACGCTGTCACCAGCAGCAACAGGCTGATCACCACCTTGGCATTCCAGCGCCAGACCAGGATGCCCAGCAGTACGCCGTGTGCACCCAGCAGCAACAGCAGCAGCGAAAGCCCGTAGCGCAGGCTGCCCGGATGGCTGGCCATTGCGCTGTGCCAGAACAGGCCGTTGCCGGCCACCGCGAAGAACAGGCTGGTCAGCGCGATCAGTGCTTCGGTGGAAAGCTGCGGCCGCCAGTGGCGAAGACCCGCAAGGGCGGGGAGGCGGGCGGGGCGTTGGACCGATGCACTCATGCGTTTGCCTCCTGGCGGTTGGGACGGTCCAGCTGACGGCGGATCAGAACATACAGGCCCAGCGAAAGCAGCCAACATATCAACGCAGTGGCAACGTCATGCGAAAGGAAATGGGCGCCCCGCAGCTGCTGGCTGATGCCGAATACCAGGCCGGTGCCGAGGCCGATCCACAGCCCGGCCCAGCGCCAGGACGGGCGCCACAGCAGCGCGAAGAAGTACAGGCAGAGCCACGCGTAGCCTGCGCTGGCATGCCCCGCCGGGAAGCAGGCTTGCGCGGCCATGCCTGCGGGGCGCGCCGTGAAAAGCCCGATGAAAGGCTGGTGGCCGCCGTAGCGGAGCAGGTCCCACGGGCATTCCATCGGTACCAGCGACTTCAGCAGGGAGATCACGCCGGTGCCCAGCGCCATGGCAATCACGACATAAAGCAGCGCCCATTGCAGGGTGCGATCACGTCCTTTGCGCCAGTGGTGGAAGCACAGCAGGATCACGACCAGCGCCGCTGCCGTGCTCAGCCATTTGCCGGCCTTGTGCACGACGCTGCGGGTGATCCAGGCGTCCTGCAACGCCCAGTGGCCGCCTTCAAGGCGAAACAGATGATCGGCCACCCATTGATCGCCGCCGAAGCCCATCAGCAGCGTAAACAACGGCAGACCGATTGCGACAGGCAGCCAGAGGTGAATTACGGCAAATCGAGACGCCAGTGGCGATGTCGCAAGCGGCGCTACCGAATCAAGGGGACGGACGGGCATGCTGGGAAGGGGCGGTTCGGGAATCCGCGGTCATGCTCGTCACCTGGATGTCGGAGAAGGGTCGGACGCTCGTTCGTGCCGGGTTAATGTTCGTCCTGCACGTGTCAACGTTCAGTCTTCTTCGGCGGTCGATCCTGTCCGCTCGGCGTGGCATTCCGGGTTCCAAGCGGTACCGGGAAGCAGTTGCCAACGGTTCCTGTTGGCAACACCGATGTCGATCACCTTGGCCGGATCCACGCAGGGGCTCATCGCGTCGTCCAGCACCAGCAGCCAGCGCTTGTCTGGCGCCTCGGCCAGCCACGGGCCGGCGTCATGCCATTGCTCGGCCCAGGGGCGCTTGAAGCCGAACTCGCGTACCGGGCGGTCGGCCTGCAGCAGGTTCTGTTCGCGCCAGGCCACCAGCGCCAGTTCGGCGTCTGGTCCGATCCGCGCGCCGACCCGGCGCATCAGCGCCGACGCCGAGGCGTAGGGGTCCAGCGCCGGGATCAGCACCAGGCCGTAGAGCATCCACAGCATGCCGTGGGTCAGCAGCACCAGCGTTGCCGCGCGGCGTACCCGCAGCCACACGATCAGCGTGGCCAGGGCAATGGCAAAGGTGAGCAGGCCATCCCCCAGCACGGGCAGCAGGGTGTCGGGCATCGCCCGGCGTTCCAGCTGGGCCACCGCCCACGGGTGTTCGGTCATCAGCATCACGCCCAGCGTGCCGGTGGCCAGCATCAGCACCACGCTGTAGCCGAACAGATAGCGGCGCACGCACAGGCGGCGCAACAGGCCGGGCAGCAGCGGTGCCACGGCCAGCGCCATGGCCGGCAGCATCGGCAGCAGGTACACCTCACGCTTGCCTGGGCTGGCGCTGAAGAACACCAGCACCAGCACGGCCCAGCCCAGCAGCAGCCACTGGCGGCGGTCGCCTCGGCGGATACGGCGCCACCAGGGCTTGAACAGCATCGGCAGCAGCAGGCTGCCCGGCAGCCACAGGGTCAGGATCACCTGCAGGTAGTACCAGGCGGGCTGCCGGTGGTGCCAGGCATTGGCGTAACGGGTACCGGTCTGCTTGAACAACAGCTCATGCGCGTAGGCCTGCAGTTCGGCCGTGGGCGTGTGCAGCAGGGCCCAGCCCAGCGGCGCCAGCCACACACCGACACCCAGCAGGAAGGCGGGGATCAGCCACAGCAGGGTGGCCGGATGCGGGCCTTCCACCGTGTACCCCCGGCGACGCTGGTACAGCCACCAGCCAAACCAGGGCAGCACCATCAGCAGCGGCAGGAAGCCCACGCCCTTGGTCACGGTACCCACGCCGGCGGCAAAGCCGGCCAGCCACAGGGCGGGCAGATTGCGGCGTTCGCACAGGTGGCGCATCAGGCCCCACAGGGCCACGGTGGTCATGCCCACCAGCACCATGTCGATCTGCGCGCGCTTGGCCATCAGCCCGAACTGCAGGGTGCAGAACAGCGCCGCCAGGGCGTAGATGGAATGCCGTGGCGACCACAGCCGCCGTGCCAGGTCCGACACCAGCCACAGGCTGAGCAGGGCGCCCAGCAACGACGGCAGCAGGAACGACCACTGCCAGCTGCCGACGATCTCGTAGGCGGCCGCCTGCAGCCACATGAAGACCGGCGGCTTCTCCGCATACAGCTCCACGCCGCGGTGCGGCAGCAGCCATTGCCCGCTCTCGACCATGGTCCTCGCCGCCAGCACGAAGCGTGGCTCGTCCGGCGGCTGCGGTTGCCGAAGGCCGATCCCCGCTGCCAGCGCAGCAATGATCAGCAGCCACAACAGGGGCAGGCGCCAACGGCGGGGCAGGGCTACGGGCACGGCAGGCTCCGGGAGCAAAACGGCCATTCTGAGGTGGCAGGGGTGGGAAAAGCGTCAGAGCGGCGCCGGGGCGACCGCATTCCGACATGTGCGGCGCTACCATGGTACGAACTTCCGTGGATGTTTCGTGCATGCGTCTGTTGGTGATCGAGGACAACCGCCAGCTGGTGGCCAACCTGTTCGACTATTTCGAGTCGCGCGGGCACGTGCTCGACGTGGCGCCGGATGGCATTACCGGACTGCACCTGGCCGGAAGCCATCCATATGACGCGGTCATCCTGGACTGGATGCTGCCGCGCATGGAGGGCCCGGAGGTGCTGCGCCGGCTGCGCACCGAGCATGCATCGGAAGTGCCGGTGATCATGCTGACCGCGCGTGACGAGCTGCCGGACAAGATTGCCGGCTTCCGTGCCGGCGCCGACGACTACCTGACCAAGCCGTTCGCGCTGCCGGAACTGGAGGTGCGGCTGGAAGCGCTGCTGCTGCGCGCGCAGGGACGCAACCCGCGCAGGCGCCTGCAGGTGGGCGACCTGGTGCTGGATCTGGCCACCCTGGAAGCCCAGCGCGGCAACCAGGTGCTGCACCTGTACCCGGCCTGCCGCAAACTGCTGGAGGTGTTGATGCGCGCCAGCCCGGGCGCGGTCACCCGCCAGCAGCTGGAATTCGCCCTGTGGGGCGACGAACCGCCGGATGGCGATCTGCTGCGTTCGCATGTCTACGAACTGCGCCGCAGCGTCGATGGTCCGTTCGCCGAGAAACTGATCCATACCCTGCCGCGGGTGGGCTACCGGCTGGCGGTGACCACCGCCAGCGATGCGAGCAAGGATGGCGATGAAGGCGCGTAAGCCGGGGCCGCTGTACCGGCGCGTGGTGTGGTGGTTGCTGGGCTATCTGGCGCTGCTGTCGATCGCGGTGTTCAGCGTCGGCAACTATGTGCATGAACATGCCGAGCATGCCGCCTGGCGCGCACTGCTCAATTCCGAACTGGACAGCATCGTCGAGCACGTCGAGCACGAGCCGCATTACCGCTGGCAGGATTCGGACACGCTCAGCCTGTACCGCTTCGATGCGGTCAACCTGCCCCAGGGCCTGCGCACATTGCATCCGGGGCTGCATGACGGCGTGATGGTCAAGGGGCGTGAGACGGCGGTGATGGTGCGCGAAACCGAGTCGATGGGCCGGGTCGCGCTGGTTCTGGACATCTCCGACTTCCATGACCTGGAACAGTTCGCCACGCGCTGGGTGATGCTGGCCGGGGTGATCATGATCTTCGTCACCGTGCTGATGGCGTCGTTCGGTATGGAGCGCATGGTGCGTCCGTTGAGCCTGCTGGCGCAGCACATCGCCGCGCTGCGGCCGGGCGTTCAGGGCCAGCGCATCGAGGTCGATCCGCGTGGCAGCTCGGAGCTGCACACCATCGCCGATGCGCTGAACGACTATCTGGACCGCAACGAGCAGTTCGTCGAACGCGAGCGGGTCTTCATCAGCACCGCCAGCCATGAACTGCGCACGCCGATCGCGGTGATGACCGGCGCTGCCGAGCTGGCGCTGGAGCAGCCGGGGCTGCCCGAGCGTGCACGTCAGCAGATGCAGCGCGTGCTGCGCACCGCGCAGAGCGTGGAGCAGCTGATCGAACTGTTGCTGGTGCTGGCCCGTGATCCGGCGCGCCTGGCCGCGCGCGCCGAGCGCATCGCGCTGGACCAGCTGTTGCCGGAAATCGTTGACGACCATCGTCACCTGCTCGGCGACAAGGACCTGAGCATCGGCATCCAGGCTGCGCCGGTGGACATCGTCGCGCCGCTGGCCGTTGTGCAGGCGGCGATCGGCAACCTGCTGCGCAATGCCATCGAGAACAGTGGGCGCGGCCATATCGAACTGCGGCTGAGTTCGTCGGCGGTGTTGACCCTGCAGGATCCGGGGCATGGCATGAGCCCGGAGGAGATTGCGGCGATCCACGCGCGCATGGCCCGTGGTGAACGCGCGGACCGTGGCGGCGGCATCGGCCTGGATCTGATCGCACGACTGTGTGAACACCTGGGCTGGACCCTGCAGCTGCATCCCTGTGACCCGCGCGGAACGCGCGCCACGCTCGATTTCAGCGCCTCACGTCCGGCCTGAACCGGCCGTCCTGCGGGATGCCAACCTCGGTTGGCATGCCGTCCATCGACCAAGGTCGACGCCTACCCAAGCAATGGCTGTCCGCATCAACGCCCGTTTGGCCGCGCCACGTGCTGGTCGATCAGGATCACATTGCCATCAGGATCGGTCAGCTGCAGATAGCCGGTGCCCTGCCCATCAGGGTCGGTGCGCACCGCCAGTTCGATGCCCTTCGCATCCAGCTCCGCCTGCAGCTCGCGCACGTCCTGGAAGTGGGGCAGTTCCTGCTTGTGCTGGTCCCAGCCCGGGTTGAAGGTGAGCAGGTTGCCTTCGAACATGCCCTGGAACAGGCCGATGACAATGCCGTTGTTGCGCATCACCAGCCAGTTCTGCGCCGGCTCGCCGCCGGTCACCGAGAAGCCCAGTGCTTCGTAGAAGGTGCGGGAGGCCGACAGGTCCCGGACCGAGAGGCTGACGGAGAAGGCGCCGAGCTGCATGGGAGAGCTTCCGGCAAAGGGCAGCCGGCACTGCAGCATGACCCGGCGTGAAGACAATGTTAATCTGCGGATGCGCCGCTTTATGCGGCGCTTTTTTTTCCCGCTCTTTCGATCGACAGAGGATCCCATGCCGACCGAACCCGCTACTGCCCTGATCAGCAACGACATCGTTGGCCTGGGCCTGATTGCCGCCACCCTGGCCCTGATCTTCTGGGCTGCCAGTGGCCCGACCCCTCTGCTGAAGAAGATCTTCGCCTGGGTGCCGGCGCTGCTGCTGTGCTACTTCATCCCCGCCATCTACAACACCGCCGGTGTCATCGATGGCCACAACACCTCGCTGTACAACCCGGTTGCACGCGACGTGCTGCTGCCGGCCGCGCTGGTGCTGCTGACCCTGTCGATCGACCTGAAAGGGGTCATCAAGCTCGGGCCGAAGCTGCTGCTCGTGTTCTGCGCCGGTACCGCCGGCATCATGCTCGGCGCCATCGTCTCGTTCCAGCTGATGAAGCTGATCCACCCGGAAACCGTGGCCGGTGATACCTGGGCCGGCATGGCCGCATTGGCAGGCAGCTGGATCGGTGGCGGCGCCAACATGGTCGCCATGCGCGAGGTGTTCGGCACCGATGCCACCACCTTCGGCCAGTTCGCGGTGGTCGACGTGGCCTGCGCCAGCCTCTGGATGGCCATCCTGTTGTTCCTGGCCAACCGCGCACAGCAGATCGACACCCGCAACGGTGCCGATACCCGTGCCATCGACGAGATGAAGGCGCGCATCAGTGCCTACGAGGCGCAGAACGCACGCATTCCGAGCATGACCGACCTGATGGTGATCGTCGGCGTGGCACTGGGCGGTGTCGGCCTGGCCCACGCCATCGCTGCGCCGCTGTCCGGCTGGTTCAAGGCCAACGTCAGCTGGGCCAGTCAGTTCAGCCTGGACAGCCAGTTCGTGTGGGTGATCCTGCTGTCCACCGCGATGGGCCTGGGCCTGAGCTTCACCCGCGCGCGGCGGCTGGAAGCGGCCGGTGCGTCGCGGCTGGGCACAGTGTTCCTGTACTTCCTGATCGCCTGCATCGGCATGCAGATGAACCTGCTGTCGCTGCTGGATCGGCCGTGGCTGTTCCTGCTCGGCGCGATCTGGATGGCCACGCACGTGCTGGTGCTGTGGGTGGTGGCCAAGCTGCTGCGCGCGCCGTTGTTCTTCTTTGCCATCGGTTCGCAGGGCAACATCGGTGCGGCGGCGTCGGCACCGGTGGTGGCGGCGGCGTTCCACCCGACGCTGGCGCCGGTGGGCGTGCTGCTCGGCACGGTGGGCTATGCCACCGGCACCGGGCTGGCCTATGTCACTGGCTTGATCCTGAAGTGGATGGCCAACGGCTGAGTCCGGGCCTCCGTGGGATCGCATTCCCGTATGGAGCCGAGCCCATGCTCGGCTCTTTTTTTGCCGGCCGCAGGTGGAACTGTGCAGTACATACCGGCACGCATGGTGTCAGCGTCGTAGCGTAGGCAGCACCTGTCGCTCATCCGCAGCGACGTTGCCGGGGGCTGGAATGACGCAACGACAGATGATTCGCGGGGTTGCAGTACTGGCGCTGCTGCTGGCCAGTGCGGGGGCAACTGCACAAGGTGCTGCAACTGCGCGTGGCGCCCAGGTTCAGGCCGTGACCGAGGCGAGCGCGCGCGAGGTGGCTTCGCTGATCACGCAACCGGGCTTTGCCGAGATCGTGCGCGGCACGCTGGTGGCATCGCCCGAGCAGGCCGTGGCCCTGGATGCGGTGATGGAGCGCTTTGACCCGGATGTTCGTACCCGGGCCAGTGCCGCCTTGGCCAGCAACGATCAACGGTTGCGCCAGGCCAAGGGATTGTCGGAGCAGGGTGAGGGCCTGCTGCAGCTGCGCGCCTATGTTCCTGAGGGCCAGTCGCTGGCGGACACCGCTCCGCAACAGCTGTGGGTGGCCAGCCTGCCGCGCGGCAATGACCGGGACTGGACCACCTTGACCGCCTACGACGCGCAGGGCCGCGCGCATGTGCTGGATGCGAAGCGTGCGCCGTCATTTCCGGTGCTGATCGTCGATATCGATACCCGCCGTTCGGTGCAGGAGGGCATGGCGCTGGTCAACGCCGGGTTGCGCGCACGGGGCCTGCAGTCACCCGAGCGCATCCAGCTGTCGGCCGATGGCGCGCGCGCGTCGCTGGATATCACCCGTCTCGACCGCATCCGCCTGGCCGATGACCAGGAGCCGTGGGCATTGGGCGCGGCCGAGGTGTTCGCAGTGGTGTCCGGGCTGCAGGTCGGCAAGGCCGAGCCGGAAATGGCTACGGTCGACATGCCCTACCTGGACTATGACAAGACCGACTACACCCCCCGGCAGGCGCTGATCCTGTGGGGCAACTACCGCTTCAACGCGGCCAATGTCCAGCTGTTCGAGGATGACGGCGACACCAACTACCAGGACCTGTTGGTGGCGCTGAGCAACGGTGTGAAGGCGGCACTGGGCGTGTTTGCGCCGGAGTATTCGGTGATCGCCGATATCGCAGGTGCGATTCTGAAGGCGATGCCAACGTCGTGGTTCTCCAACGACATCGATTACGTGGACAGCTTCTACCTGGTACAGCGTGGCCAGGCGTACACCGATCGCATGGGCGCGGCGAACAACGCCAGGGTCACGCTGACGCCGATCACACTGGTGGAGTAGGCCAGCAGGGCTTGCAGCCCTGCACCCGCTCAGTGCAACGGCAACAGCAACCGCTACAGCGGGCATTCCGTGGGTTGGGGGGGTGGGGGGGGGGGGGGGGGGGGGGGGGGGCCTCTGCATGTTATATTATATTCGAGGCCCAAAACCCCGACCAAACCCCCCCACCCACACCCAACCCCCCACGCCCACAGAGATGGTCTGGGTGGTGTGGTGGTTCTTGTGCTTTGATTTTTTTAAAAAAATAATACCAAACCAAAGCGACCAATAGATATATTGCTTGTTATAATGTTT
>NZ_JASJSI010000066.1:0-6925 GCF_030237085.1 Stenotrophomonas maltophilia group sp. Smal32 | reverse complement strand
CATTTCGATGGGGCCGGGAAAAAAACACATTTTTAAGTATAACCAATTAAAATTTTTTTTATTAGGCAAGGGGGGTTTCACCCCTACACCCCAAACATTGAACGTAAAAACCAAAGGGAATCCGGGGGTTTTCGGTGGTTGGGGGGGGTGGGGCGGGGGGGGGGGCAGGCGTAAAATAGGGCATTTTCGGGGGGGGCGCGCGGGGGGGGGCGCCCCCCCCCCCCCCCCCCCCCCCACCCCGCCTTCGACAGGTTCACGCGGCTGTGGGTAACGGCGACTGCTGGCACGCGTGGCTTTGGATAGGTGTCGACCTTGGTCGACACGATTTTTCTGTCAGATATCGATAAACAGAATGGGGTCAGATCCGTTTTCCTTCGGAAAATGGATCTGACCCCGCATGTGTGTCGCCGTCACCGGCAATCTGTCGAAGGTGGGGCGGTGTGGGCTTGCAGGACCGTTGGCGCCATGGGCCCGAGGCATGCCTCGGGCGGGTTGGGCAGGATGCCCAACCCCGGTATTGCCGTGTGCGCAGGACAGCGCACACGAGCAAGGCGCCATCGAGCCCCCATGGGTGAGGGCGCTTTGCTTGCGAAGCACTGCTTCGCAAGCGCCCGAACGCACAGCCGCCAGTGGCTGGGCCGGCCTGGGGGTTTACGGCGTGTCCTGCAAGCCCACACCGCCCCGCCAAACCCACAGAAAGCCAGAGCAGACGCTCCCGCAGTTGCAGTTGCTCCGGCCTCTGCGGGCGCCGGGCTGCAAGCCCGGCACCCACCCAGAACCTCAACAGCAGCGACCGCCGTTGCGTCCGCCGTAGCGCGCTTCCTGGCGCTCGCGGAAGAACGTCTTGTAGTCCATCGGCTCCTGGTCCGGATGCTTCTCCAGCATGTGCCGGACGTAGTTGTCGTAATCAGGAATGCCACAGCACAGCCGTGCGGTCTGCACCAGGCGCCGCCAGATGCGGCGGTGCGCCTGGTACTGGCCGGCGGGAACCAGTTGCGTGCTCATCACAGGTCCACCATTTCATGCGGCTTCAGCGCCACGTACGGGGTCTCGCGGTCGCTGCGCTGCGGGTTGCGGCGTGCCGCCAGGATGGTCTTGATTGAATACACCAGCACTGCGCCCACCACCAGCAGGAACAGCGCGGTCAGGCCGGTGTTGACGTAAGCGTTGACCACGATCTGCTTCATCTGCGCCACCGACTTGGCCGGTGCGGTGATGGTGTCGCTGGCGAGGGCGGCCTGGAACTTGTGTGCCTGCGCCAGGAAGCCCTGTGCCGGGTTGCTGTCGAAGATCTTGATGAAGCCGGCGTAGGTGGTGCAGATCAGCAGCCAGATCGCTGGCACCGCCGTCACCCACGCATAGCGGTCACGCTTCATCTTGAACAGCACCACCGTGCCCAGCATCAGCGCGATACCGGCCAGCATCTGGTTGGAGATGCCGAACAGCGGCCACAGCGTCTGGATGCCACCGAACGGATCGACCACGCCGGTGTAGAGCAGGTAGCCCCACAGCGCCACGCAGCCGGCGGTACCGATGATGTTGGCGGTCCACGACTCGGTCTTCTTCAGCGCCGGCACGAAGTTGCCCAGCAGGTCCTGCAGCATGAAGCGACCGGCACGGGTGCCAGCGTCGACTGCAGTGAGGATGAACAACGCTTCGAACAGGATCGCGAAGTGGTACCAGAACGCCATCATCGCGTCGCTGCCACTGGGAATCGCTTCGTGCAGGATCTGCGCGATGCCCACCGCCAGTGTCGGTGCGCCCCCTGCGCGATGCAGGATGGTCGGTTCACCAATCGCCGCCGCAGTCGCGGTCAGCTGTTCGGGGGTGATGGTGAAGCCCCAGGTGTTGGTGATGTAGTGCGCCGCCGATGCAGCATCGGCACCGATCACTGCCGCCGGGCTGTTCATCGCGAAGTAGATGCCCGGATCGATGATCGAGGCCGCGACCAGTGCCATCACCGCCACGAACGATTCCATCAGCATGCCGCCGTAGCCGATGTAGCGCATGTGTGCTTCATTGGCCAGCAGCTTCGGCGTGGTGCCCGAGGAGATCAGCGCGTGGAAGCCGGACACCGCACCGCAGGCAATGGTGATGAACAGGAACGGGAACATGCCGCCCTTCCACACCGGGCCATCACCGCTGGCGGCGAACTGGGTCAGCGCCGGCATCTTCAGTTCCGGCATCACCACCAGGATGCCGATGGCCAGCGCGATGATGGTGCCGATCTTGAGGAAGGTCGACAGGTAGTCGCGCGGTGCCAGCAGCAGCCACACCGGCAGCACCGAGGCGACGAAGCCGTAGCCGATCAGCATCCAGGTGATCTGGGTGCCGGTGAAGGTGAACGCAGGGCCCCACACCGGATCGGCGGCGACCTTGCCGCCGTACCAGATCGCGGCCAGCAGCAGGATCAGGCCGACCACGGAGATCTCGCCGATCTTGCCGGGGCGGATGTAGCGCATGTACACGCCCATCAGGATCGCGATGGGCATCGTCGCGATCACCGTGAACATGCCCCACGGGCTTTCGGCCAATGCCTTGACCACCACCATCGCCAGCACTGCCAGGATGATGATCATGATCAGGAACGCGCCGAACAACGCGATCGTTCCAGGCACCTGGCCCATTTCCTCGCGCACCAGATCACCCAGCGAACGACCGTTGCGGCGGCTGGACAGGAACAGGACCATGAAGTCCTGCACCGCGCCGGCCAGCACCACGCCCACCACCAGCCACAGCAGGCCGGGCAGGTAGCCCATCTGCGCGGCCAGCACCGGGCCGACCAGCGGGCCGGCACCGGCAATGGCGGCGAAATGGTGGCCGAACAGCACGTGCTTGTTGGTCGGCACGTAGTCCAGGCCATCGTTGTTGATCACCGCCGGGGTGGCCCGGGTCGGGTCCAGCTGCATCACCTTGTTGGCGATGAACAGGCTGTAGAAGCGGTAGGCCACCAGGTACAGCGAAACCGCGGCGACGACGATCCACAACGCATTGATGTGTTCGCCGCGGCGCAGGGCCACGGTGCCCAGACAGAAGGCGCCGAGCAGGGCGAGGGCCGCCCAGCCTATTTTGGAAAACCCTTTCATGAGGTGCTCTCTCCCGGAAAGACAGTCAAAGAGTCCCGCGTGCCCTCGGCAGGGTCAATTGGCACAGGACGAATCGGCGGTAGTACTTTGGTCGTACGCTTGTTGTGCTGACGTGCAGCGAACATCAGGGATGGAACAATCGGTTGCGGCGCCGTCCATTGGCACGCAGCCGTGTGGCGTCCATCTTCAGTGGCATCCATCCAACAGGAGTCGCCATGAGCTTTCCCGAACCGGCCCGCGTGCTGCGGACCATCCGTGGCATGCCCACCTCCGACGGTGCCGGCGTGCGCCTGACCCGCGTCATCGGCGGCCCCACGCTGCCGGACCTGGATCCGTTCCTGCTGCTCGACGAATTCGGCACGGACCGTGCCGAGGACTACATCGCCGGCTTCCCGGAGCATCCGCATCGTGGTTTCGAGACCGTCACCTACATGCTCGACGGGCGCATGCGGCATCGCGACAACCACGGCAACGAGGGCCTGCTGACCCCGGGCAGCGTGCAATGGATGACCGCAGGCCGCGGCCTGGTGCATTCGGAAATGCCCGAGCAGGAAAGCGGGCAGATGCGCGGCTTCCAGCTGTGGGTGAACCTGCCGGCGAAGGAGAAGATGACGGATCCGAAGTACCAGGAATTCGCCCCTGAGCGGATTCCGGTGGTGCATCCGGAAGCGGGCGTGGACGTAAAGGTCATTGCCGGCACCGTGGATGGCACGCAGGGCCCGATCGTGCAGCCGGCCACCGATCCGCTGTACCTGGACATCACGCTGGCGCCGGATCGCGCCTGGACCTATGCCTTGCCGGAAGGGCACAACGCGTTTGCGTATGTGTTCGAAGGTGCGGTGACGGTGGGTGAGCAGGATGCGGCGCGCGACGTCGCCCGACAGGAACTGGCGGTGCTGGGCGGTGGCGAGCAGCTGCATCTGTCGGCAGGCAGCGAGGGTGCGCGGCTGATCCTCGTGGCCGGTCGTCCGCTGCGCGAACCGGTGATGCGCCATGGCCCGTTCGTGATGAACACGCGGCAGGAACTGATGCAGGCCTTCGTCGATTTCCAGGAAGGCAAGTTCTGAGGGATTGCGCCGGGCATGGCCCGGCGAAAGAAGCCGGTAACGCCGCCGGGCCATGCCCGGCGGACGTCCCGCGCGTCGGATCCTGCGGGGATGCTGCCAGGCAGTCATCCCCGCCATCGTCAGTTCCCGGCAGCCACGGCCGACGGGGTCAGGCTCATGCCCTGCGCCAGCTGCTGCAGCGAGCCCAGTTCCTGCGCGCTGTCCGGATACAGCGAAATCTGCGCGTAACGTCCTTTGTCGAGCTTGACCACGCTGATGCGGCGCTCGGCATAGCCGGGCGGCTGCTGGCCTCCCAGGTCGGGCTGGTACCAGTACAGCGATTCACCGCCGAAACTGCCCTTTTCCTGGCGCAGCGAGCGGTTCAATGGAAGGTTGGGATCGCGCGTACTGAGCATCAGGCTCAATACCTCGCGGCCATCGCCGGTGCTGGCGCGGCAGACCAGGAAATCGGCCTGTGCCTGCTGTTGCCACTGCAGGCCGCTGCTGGCCGGCAATGAAGGACATTCGGTAGGAGCCTGCGCGGCGGCCTGGGCCGCAGCGAACAGCAGGCTCGACAACACTACAGGCGCGAACTTCATGCATCCCCCAAGGTGGTGTGTCGTTGGCTCCGCCGGATGGACCGGCAGCCTTGGCATCCCATCCCCGGATGCCACCCCGGCCGGCATGTGCACGGACGGTCAACTCAACCTTAACGGAACGTGAGCGATCGCACAAATTGCGGTTACAAGCGTAACCATTGCGGCCGAAGATCGGCCGCAATGGTCCGCACAGGCCTCAGCGGTCGTTGCCGATCCACTTGTAGATGATGCCGCCGATCGCGCCGCCCAGCAGCGGAGCGACCCAGAACAGCCACAGCTGGCTGACCGCACCGCTGCCGGCGAAGAAGGCCACGGCGGTGGAGCGGGCCGGGTTCACCGAGGTATTGGTGACCGGGATGCTGATCAGGTGGATCAGGGTCAGCGACAGGCCGATCGCCAGCGGCGCGAAGCCAGCCGGTGCCTTGCCATGGGTGGAGCCCATGATCACGATCAGGAACACGGCGGTCAGCACCACTTCGCACAGGAAGGCCGCGGCCACGCTGTAACCGCCGGGCGACAGCGCGCCATAACCATTGCTGGCGAACGCACCGGCCTGGCTGCCATCGATGGCGAAGCCGCTGGCCCCGGAGGCGATCTGCAGCAGGATGAAGCCGGCCAGCAGGCCGCCAGCCACCTGGGCGATGATGTACGGCACGAGGTCCTTGGTCGGGAAGCGGCCGCCGGCCCACAGGCCGACGCTGACCGCCGGATTGAAGTGCGCGCCGGAGATATGGCCGAACGCATAGGCGCCGGTCACCACGGTCAGGCCGAAGGCCAGGGCGACGCCGAGGAACCCGATACCCAGCGGATTGCCATCACCGCCGAACTTGGCGGCCAGCACCGCACTGCCGCAGCCACCCAGAACCAGCCAGAACGTGCCGAGGAATTCGGCGGACAAGCGTTTACCCATGCTCATGTGTTGCACTCCTTTGACGGTGAAAGTGTGATTTATGTCACATTTCAGTGATCAGCGGGTGACTGTAGCGTCAACGCCGGGTGCAGGGATACACCCTCGGATGTGTGCAACACGCGATGTTCAGTACTGCGGCAGCGGGATGAATTCCTTGTCGTCGCCCGGAATGGTGCCGAAGCGGCCGGCCTCCCAATCGTGCTTGGCCTGCTCGATACGCTCCTTCGAGCTGGATACGAAGTTCCACCACAGATGACGCGGGCCATCCAGCGGCTCGCCGCCGAACAGCATGGCCTTCACCGGCGTCTTCGCGCGCAGGCGGCCACGTGCGCCGGCTTCCGGAATCACCAGGTGCTGTGCGGGGATGTCCACGCCATCCAGCTGCGCCTCGCCCTCGAGGATGTACAACGCGCGTTCGCGATGGCCGTCGTCGATGTCGATCTCCGCATCCGGGTCGAGATCGATCGCCACGTTGAGGGTGTCGGCGAACACCTTCACCGGCGATTCCTCGCCATAGGCGCGGCCGGCGATCACGCGCAGCCAGGCACCGTTGCGGCGCTGCTCGGGCAGGGTGGCCGCCGCGTGGTGGTAGAACGCCGGTTCGATTTCCTCGTGCGACTTCGGCAGCGCCACCCAGGTCTGCATGCCGTGGATCGGGTTGTCATGGTCGCGGTCCGGTTGCGGCGTGCGCTCGGAATGAGCGATGCCGCGGCCGGCGGTCATCCAGTTGACGTCACCGGGACGGATCACCTGGTCCGAGCCGAGCGTATCGCGGTGTCCGATCGCACCCGACCACAGGTAGGTCACGGTGGCCAGGCCGATATGCGGATGGGGGCGCACGTCGATGGCGGTGCCGGGGTGCATGAGTGCCGGGCCCATCTGGTCGACGAACACGAACGAGCCGATGCTGCGGGCCTGCAGGGTGGGAACGGCGCGACGGACTTCGAGGCCGCCGATGTCGTGCACGCGCGGGGCGATGATGGTGGTCATGCGGGCGTTCTCGCTGGCAGGGATCAGGGGGGGCAGCATCGCATGCAGCTGTGACGGGCACATGCCCCGTATGGGTAACAGGTTGTTCCAGCCAACGGCGCAGCCCCTCGTGGCTGGCTGGTTGGTCGCGTAAAGCAAAAGCCGCGCTTGGCCGGGCGGGTGGGTTGCGCAGGACACGCCGTAAACCCCGCTCCGCGGTCCGGCCCAGCCGCTGGCGGCTGTGCGTTCGGGCGCTTGCGAAGCAGTGCTTCGCAAGCAAAGCGCCCTCACCCATGGGGGCTCGATGGCGCCATC
>NZ_JASJSI010000065.1:0-24871 GCF_030237085.1 Stenotrophomonas maltophilia group sp. Smal32 | reverse complement strand
GCCTCAGACAGATTTTGGCGGTCTGCCACCCACGGAGAAGAAAGAGAAAATCAACAGCCGATCGCAGCGCTGCGCTTGCTCGTGTAGAGCCGAGCCCACGCTCGGCTCCTTTCCGCCGGGTCCGCGAAGCCGAGCATGGGCTCGGCTCTACAAATAGCGGCCTGCCAGGCTGCTTTTGCTTTTGATCTTCTCTTCTTTTCCGTGGGTGGACGCGCACGGGAGCCTGTCCGTGGCCGGGTAGATGGGCTGCGCAGGGGCGTGAGCCGCATGGGCCCTAGGCATGCCTCGGGCGGGTTGGGCAGGACGCCCAACCCGGGTCTTGCCGTGTGCGCAGGACAGCGCACACGAGCAAGCGGCGACCGAGCTTACATGGACGTACTTGCAGCGCCCCCTGCGCAGCCCATCTACCCGGCCCCACCCATGAACTGCTTTGCGCGGCCACCCACGAGGGGCTGCGCCGTTGGATGAAACCTTCCTGACTCTGCGCAACGCCTGTTGTGGAAGCGTTCTCACAACAACGCGCGGACGCCCGCCCACCGACCAAAGTCCAGAAAAATTGTTAAGGAGTTCACACTTTTACGCCGCGTTGATCCTGATCAATGGACTTGTCGTAATCGGCCTGCACAATGGCGGCCCGTTCGGCACGGCGCGCCGTCAATCGTTGCAGCGCGAGGGGGGCGTCGGGCGGGAGCAGTACTGATCCAACGGATACAAGGAGCGCGGGGTACTGCCACTGGGGAGCGGCAGCCGCGCAGGTATCGACCGGATCCGGTCGCCGGTTGCGTCTGCGGGGATGGGGACGCAACCGGCCACCTCTCTCTGAATGGGGAAGCACGATCACGACGTCTTCACATTTCCCGCTGAACGCGGGCAAATCGTTGTGATTCATGGTGTTAGGGGTTTTAATTCATCCATGACCTGCTAACCTGCGACGATGATTCGACGCACTCTGGCCTGCATGCTCACCCTCGGCCTGGTCGCCTGCGCGACCCAGCCGAAGTCCCCACCGTCTTCGCCCCAGGCCAGCAGTACGCCGCGCCAGCCCGCCACCAAGGCCCATGGCCCGGCCGAGGCAGCACCTGAAGCTACCGCAGCCACCGCGCCGCCGGTCGATCTCACCCCGGTGCCGTTCGAGACCGCGCGGGCGCGCTTCATTGCCGATACCGCCAAGCGTTATGGCCTGAAGCCGGAGCAGATCAGCAGCGTGCTCGACCAGGCGCAGGTGCGCCAGGCGATCATCGCCGCGATGTCGCGCCCGGCCGAGCGGGTCAAGCCGTGGAACGAATACCGGCCGATGTTCATCAGCAAGGCACGCATTGATGGTGGCCGCGCGTTCCTGGCCGAACACCGCGCTGAACTGGATCGCGTGCAGCAGCGCACCGGCGTGCCGGCCGAAGTGATCGTGGCGATCATCGGCGTGGAAACCAGCTACGGCAAGAACGCCGGCAGCCATCGTGTGCTCGATGCGCTGTACACGCTGGCCTTCTATTACCCGCGCAGCGGCGATCCGGCCAAGCTGGAACGCGAAGTGCGCCGCGAGCTGTTCTTCCGCGATGAGCTGGCCAAGCTGTTCGAACTGGGGCGCGAAGAAAAGCTCGACATCACCACGCTCAAGGGCAGCTATGCCGGTGCGATGGGCATGGGCCAGTTCATGCCGTCCAGTTACCTTGATTACGCGGTGGACGGCAACGGCGATGGCCGTCGCGACCTGTTCAACAGCTACGACGACGTGTTCTCGTCGATCGCCAACTACTTCGTCAAAAAGGGCGGCTGGGTGCGTGGCGGCCAGGTGGCCGTGCCGGCCACGCTGGCGCCGGGCCGCGATGAGTTCAACCCGACCGAGTGGATGCCCACCTGGTCGCTGGCCGACCTGGCGCAGCGTGGCTACCAGCCCAGCGCGCCGGTGCAGCCGGGCGCCACCGCCACTCCGATCACGCTTGAAGGCAGCACCGGCAAGCAGTACTGGCTGGGCTTCCAGAACTACTACGCGATCACCCGCTACAACCTCTCGAAGATGTACGCGATGGCCGTGTTCCAGCTGTCCCAGGCCATCGCCGGACAGGAGCTGCCCCCGGCATGAACATCAGATGGCTGGTCCCGAGCTTGATCGTCCTCGCGCTGGCGGCCTGCAGCAGCGCGCCGAAGAAGCCGGCCACGGCCGGTCATGGTGGCAAGTCCAGCGGCACGCTGGTGCAGGGCCGCGGTTCGCGACCGGCGCACTGCCCGGAAGGTTCGCCCTATGCGGCAGCCAAGGAAGACCTGAGCACCCGCGGCAACTACACTGCCGGTGGCCTGTACAAGCCCGGGGTGAAGGACAGCACGCCCACCTACATTCCCAACGTGGCCTGCATTCCCGAGCCGGAAGTGACCGCTGAGGAACGTTCGGCGATCGGCAACAAGTCGCCCTACGTGGTGCTGGGCAAGTCGTACAACGTGCTTGACGACACCCGCAACTACGTCGAGCGCGGCACCGCGTCGTACTACGGCGCCAAGTTCCATGGCCGCCTGACCTCCAACCGCGAGGTCTACGACATGTACCAGTTCACCGCCGCGCACAAGACGCTGCCGCTGCCCAGCTTCGCCCGCGTGACCAATCTGGACAACGGCGAGTCGGTGATCGTGCGCGTCAATGATCGTGGCCCGTTCCATGATGGCCGCGTGGTCGATCTCAGCTACGCCGCCGCTGTGCGGCTGGGCATCACCCAGCGCGGTACCGGCAACGTCGAGGTGCGCGCGCTGCAGCCGGGTGAGAGCAACCTGATGGCGCAGAAGCCGTCGCGTCGCGAGCGTCGCGCTGCTGAAGCCGCCGCCGCCGTGGCCAGTGCGCGCCCGGTGCCGGCTCCGCGTGCTTCCACCGACAGCGACATCGATCGCCTGGTCAACCGCCTGCCCACCGATGGCGCCCCGGCGCGTGGCCAGCCGGCCACCACCCAGGGCGTGGCCAGCACCGTGCCGGACGTGGCGGTCAGCAGCCTGCCGCCGAGCGCGCCGCCGGTGCGCAGTACGGCACCGGCATCGGCCGTGGTGGCCAGTGCTGCCCCGCGCGCGGTGGTACCGGCACCGGTGCGTGCCACCCCGGCCGCACCCAGCCTGTCGCAGCAGGTGGTCGGCGCGGTGATGGTGCAGGTCGCCAGCTTCTCCAACCGCGACAACGCCAACCGCGCGATGGGCCAGCTCAGTGCCGCCGGCATCGTGGGCGCGACCATCAGCGACATCGCCGCCGGTGGCCGTACCCTGTTCCGCCTGCGCGTTCCTGCCAGCGACCATGCCAGTGCTGCGGAACTTGTCGGTCGCATCGCCGGTCTTGGCCTGGGTTCGCCGCAGATCGTCAAGGATTGATCCGCCCGGGCCGGTGCTGCCGGCCCATGCTCCCCCGGCCTTACAATGGCCGTTACGTTCCACCCTCCATTCCCGGCCGTCCCCTGGAGCCTGCTGTCCAATGAATTTCCGTTCCGCCGCCACCGCCCTGGCCGCCACCCTGGTGGTGGGCCTGGCTTCCGCCCAGACGCCGCTGCCGACTCCGGCCACGCCGGCGCCCGCCGCTGCCGCTGCCGCCCCGGCCACCGTCGCCACTCCGCCGGCCCCGGCGCCGAGCGTGTCCAAGGCCTGGGTGCTGATGGATTACGCCACCGGCCAGGTGCTGGCCGGTGAAAACGTCCACGAGCAGCTGGCCCCGGCCAGCATCACCAAGGTGATGACGTCCTACGTGATCGCCGCCGAGGTCAAGAACGGCAAGGTCCGTGCAGATGACCAGGTGATGATGAGCGAGCGCGCCTGGCGCGAAGGTGGCGCCGGTACCGACGGCAGCTACAGCGGCTTCCCTGTCAACCAGACTGCACGCCTGGAAGACATGGAAAAGGGCATGGCGATCCAGTCCGGCAATGACGCCGCGATCGCCCTGGCCGAACACGTGGCCGGCAGCGAAGAAGCCTTTGCCTCGCTGATGAACAGCTACGCCGCCAAGATCGGCATGAAGGACTCGCACTTCGTCAACGCGCACGGCCTGACCGCGCAGGGCCACCACAGCACCGCGTACGACCTGGCACTGCTGGGCCGCGCGATGGTGCGCGATTACCCGGAAACCTACGCGTACAACAAGATCAAGGAATTCCAGGTCGGCAACATCAAGCAGCCGAACCGCAACCTGCTGCTGTGGCGCGATGGCAGCGTGGACGGCATCAAGACCGGCCACACCTCCGAGGCGGGCTACTGCCTGATGAGCTCGGCCCAGCGTGGCGACCAGCGCCTGATCGCGGTGGTGCTGGGTGGTGCGTCTGAGAAGCAGCGTGCCGATGACAGCCTGGCCCTGCTGAACTGGGGCTTCCGCTTCTTCGAGACCCATCGCCTGTACGAGCCGGGCAAGGCCGTGGCCGAGCACAAGGTCTGGAAGGGCACCACCGACAAGGTGCAGCTGGGCGTGGCCCAGCCGATGCTGGTCAGCGTGCCGCGCGGCCGCTACAACGACCTGAAGCCGAGCATCGACGTGCCCAAGACCCTGGAAGCACCGTTCACCGCTGGCCAGCAGGTCGGCACCGTGAAGGTCAGCCTGGATGGCAAGGTCATCGCCGAGGCACCGCTGGTGGCCGTGGCTGCCGTCGAGCAGGCCGGCTTCTTCAAGCGCCTGTGGGACAGCTTCTGGATGTGGTGGGAATCGGAATGATCCACGCCCCGGTGTGGTGAAGGAAAAGGCCGGCAAATGCCGGCCTTTTTTCTTCTCTCCTTTGGAATCGCGATGCAGGCTTGAATGGAGAACCTTGAAGCTTCAGGGGGTCTGCTGCTGGATGTACCGGTAGGCACGCTCAGCCAGTGCCTCGGTCTCGGCCGAACACAGGTGGGCGCGGCCGTCGTTGACCACGCCCATGCTGTTTACCCCCACGACGACTCCATGGCCGCTGTCGAAATCGAAGTCTTCCAGTACCGGTCCTCCGCTGGAGCCCGGGCCCTGCACGCAGGCAAGGCCCCACTGAAGAATTTTCTCCGAACCGAAGGGTCGACACGCCGAAAGTTCAACACGTGCAGTGGCGCAATAGGCCAGTTGCTGGCCGGTGTATTCGGGATTTCCGAATTCGTACCAGGGCGTCGGGGGGATGAGGCCGATGCCATTGGCTGAAACGGGGTAGCCGAACGTAACGCGGGGACCGGCTGCGGGTCGCTCATCGAAGCGGATGGCCTGGCTGCCAGCGTGGCGCGCCGGTCCTTCGCCGGATGCACCGGTGTGGGTCTGCAGGAAACTGGTGTCGAGTGCGCCGGAAATCGAGGCCTGCGGTGCGACGATCCGCCGTATTGGGTACCTTCCCAGCGGGGCAGTGCCATTCTCGAAATATGGTGCGAAGAGAAGGTGGTGGCTCCAGTGGACCGCACCTTGCTCGTCCAGCTGCGCAAGGCAATGCCACGCTGTCACCAGGATGTCGCCACCAAGGCTGTCGACCACGGTGGCGGTGCACGAAGCGTCCTTGCCATCCGGGCGTGTCAGGAAAAGCCGCCCGACACCCACAGGGTGTGGTCCTGTGCCCCGCCACGGGTCACCGTCGGTCTGCAGAGGATCCTGCCCCGGCGGCTTGATGGGAGCGTCTCCCTTGTCGGGCACAGCAGCCAGTCTTTCGTTCGTCCAGTAGGCGAGGATCTCTTCCTGGGAGGTCTCCATCCAGTGTTCAACCAGATCGCCAGCCGACGCAGTGGTCGGGAATGTGGCGCATGCGGTGATTGCTATACCCGATGCCATGCGAAACGCATGTCGGTGTTGGTGCATGACAGGCCCTCTGCTCGGAGTGCTAACAGAGATAGCGTGGCGCCAGCGGTAGTGCCATGAGACAAGTTGTACTTTCAGCCCACTTCGTCGATGGCCTGTGATCGGGTGGACCCTTTCGAGGCTCAACGCGGCCTGGAGGTCACCTGTTTCGGCCTTTGCCTGGGCAATGCCGCCGGGTCATGCCCGGCGGACGATGTGCCTTATGCAGCGAGCGGCGCAAACCGGTGTGCCGACCAACGGTCGGCACCCACCCGCTTCACCATCAGCCCCTCGCTTACAGCGAGCGGCTGATGGTGAAGCTGCCGAACACCGGCGACTGGCGCTGGCCATTGAACTCGCGGGTGCTGTGGTAGCGCGCCACTGCGAACTTCCAGCGCCCGCGCATCACTGCGACGCCGTAGCCACCCTGGGCCACCACGTGGCGCTTGTCCACGCTGTGGCTGTTGCGGAAGGTGTTGCCGTCCAGGGTGATGTCGCGGATCACCCATGCCGCATCGGTGGTCGCGAACAGGTGCCAGGACCAGCCGCTGGGGCGGCCGCCACGGGTCGGCGCGGTGTTCTCGCCGGCCGGGCGCAGCGGCGTGCTGCCGAAGTCGTCTGGCAGCTTCCAGCCGAAGCGCACTTCGCCACCGGCGTTGGCCTTGGTTTCCAGGTTGCCGATCGCACCACCATAGTGGCTGATCGCATCCCAGCCCCAGCCGCCGGCATTGACGCTGGCATCGGCCGGCCAGCGGCGCATGCGCTCGTGGGTGAGCATGAACACCGGCTCGTTGTGCAGCTGGTTGTCCCAGCCTTCGAATTTCTTGTCGCCCAGGATGTTGTGCACGGCATCCTGCACCTGCTTGCCCTGTGCCCACGGCCCGACCACGCCCACGGCCAGCTGGGTGGTCTGCAGGCGGTCGCCGCTGCGTGCGTTGAAACCGAAGCTGACCAGCAGCACGCCGGCATACGGGCGGTCATCCTCGATCAGGTCGCGGCGGGTCGGGTCGGTCGGGGTGAAGATGCCCTGGCCGATGCTGAAGATCATGTTCTGCTGCTCGAACCTGCCCGGGTGCAGGCCTTCCAGGTACTGGTTCACCCAGCGCGCCATGCGCGGCAGGCAGGGGTCGTCGGTGTAGTCGACCAGGTTGGGCGAGACCAGGGTCAGCTGCGCGCCGTTGGTATAGCCCTGGTCCTGGTGGCGGCCACCAAACAGGTCGTTGTCGACGCGGAAGTTGACCTGCGGCGGGTGGTCGCGCATCGCGTCCGGGCCACATTGTTCGGCCGCCTGGGCGACAAGGGGGAGGGGGGCGGCCAGCAGGCCGGACAGCCCGAGGACTGCGACGCTACGCATGGATGGAATGCTCATGGGGAAGGGGGCGGTTGTCTGTCGATTTATGCAACGACACGGTACGCGTGAGTACGTGGCGGAACGAGCGCTTTCCGATCACTTGTCTGTTCCGAAAACAACATTGTCCGGCGGACACAATTCGTTACATGCGTGCGATCGGTGCCATGGCCGGATCCGGCCCGCAGCGCGCCGGTTCCAGTCAGCTGGCGTTTGGCCACCAGGGGCGCCGCCGCTCGCTGCAACGCAGCGGCTCGCCCGTGCCGCCTTTGACTTTGATGAATACTCTTGGGTTTGTTGCCCTGCGGCCCGATAATGGGTCCATGGAAATCAAGTCCGACAACCCCGACCACGGCTTCCAGTTCCCCGGCCAGTTCGAGCTCAGCGCCATGGGCCCGGCCAACCGCGGCCTGGAACATGAGCTCCCCCGCCTGCTGCTGGCTGCCGGCATCGATGTCGTCAATGAACGCATCAGCTGGAAGCATTCTTCCAACGGCAAGTACGTGTCCGTCCGCATCGTGTTCAAGGCCGAGAGCCGCGAACAGTACGACCTGGCGCACCAGGCGCTGCGCGACCACCCGGAAGTGAAGTGGACGCTGTAGCCGACAGCTGCTCGGCCGACGCCGCCCCGGAAGACCGTGCGCCGCGTCCGGCGGTGGTCCGTGACCTCGGCCGCCAGGCGTACGAGCCGGTGTGGCGTGCCATGCAGCGCTTCACCGACCAGCGCAGCGACACCGATGCCGACGAACTGTGGGTCGTCGAGCACGACCCGGTGTTCACCCTGGGCCAAGCCGGCAAGGACGAGCACGTGCTGGCGCCGGGCGACATCCCGGTGCTGCATGTGGACCGTGGCGGCCAGGTGACCTATCACGGCCCCGGCCAGATCGTGGTCTACCCGTTGCTGCGCCTGCCGCGGCTGGGCATCGGCGTGCGCGACTACGTGTGCCGCATCGAACAGGCCATCATCGATACGCTGGGCGAGTGGAACATCGGTGCCGAACGGCGCGAGGGCGCCCCGGGTGTCTATGTCGGTGGCGCCAAGATCGCTGCACTCGGCATCCGCGTGCGTCGCGGCTGCACCTTCCATGGCCTGGCCTTCAATGTGGCCATGGACCTGGAACCCTTCCACCGCATCAATCCCTGTGGCTATCAGGGGTTGCAGGTGACCTCGGTGGTAGACTTGGGCGGCCCCTCCGGGATGGAGGCCGTCAAGCCGGTGCTGCTGGACCACCTGGCCCGCCAGTTCGGCCTGCTGCTGCGGCACACCCCCGAACTGCCCGATCTTTCTGCGGCCGCCTGACCGCTCCCCGGAACTGCCATGACTGAAACCACCGCCCGTTCCATTCCCCTGCAGATCGTGCAGGGCGACTCCCCGTCCGCCGCGCCTTTGCAGGCCGGGGTCAAGCAGCTGGGCGGTGACAAGATCAACCGCTCGCCGGTGCAGTTCGCCGATGCGCCGGTGCTGCGCAAGCCGTCCTGGATCCGCGTGCGCATTCCTTCGGGCAATGCCGTGCAGAACCTGAAGGCCAAGCTGCGCGAGAACCGCCTGGTGACCGTGTGCGAGGAAGCCAGCTGCCCGAACATCCACGAGTGCTTCGGCCACGGCACCGCCACCTTCATGATCCTCGGTGAGGTCTGCACCCGGCGTTGCTCGTTCTGCGACGTGGCCCACGGTCGCCCGAAGCCGCCGGATGCCAACGAACCGGCCAGCCTCGGCCAGACCGTGGCCGACATGGGCCTGAAGTACGTGGTGGTGACCAGCGTCGACCGCGATGACCTGCGTGACGGTGGTGCCCAGCACTTCGTCGACTGCATCACCGCCATCCGCGAGAAGTCGCCGGGCACCCGCATCGAAGTGCTGACCCCGGACTTCCGCGGCAAGGGCCGCATGGAGCGCGCGCTGGAGATCCTGGCGCAGAACCCGCCGGACGTGTTCAACCACAACATCGAAACCGTGCCGGACCTGTACCGCAACGTGCGCCCGGGTGCGGACTACCAGTGGTCGCTGAACCTGCTGAAGAACTTCAAGGCGCAGCACCCGGAGGTGCCGACCAAGAGCGGCATCATGCTGGGCCTGGGTGAAGACTTCGAACAGATCAAGGCCACCATGCGCGACCTGCGCGCGCACGACGTGGACATGATCACCATCGGCCAGTACCTGCAGCCGACCGCGCACCACCATCCGGTGCTGAAGTACTGGACCCCGGAAGACTACAAGGCGCTGGAAGACTACGGCTACGCGCTGGGCTTCAGCCACGTGGCCTCCGGCCCGATGGTGCGCTCGTCGTACCACGCCGACGTCCAGGCCAAGGGCGCAGGGGTTTCCTGACGCCCAGCCGGTGGGGGGATTGTTTCCTGTGGGTGCGAACCTTGGTTCGCACGCCTCTGCCTGCCGTAGAGCCGAGCCCCATGCTCGGCTGCTTTCGGTCGCACAGCCGAGCACAGGCTTGGCTCTACAGGGCCGGCCCAGCCTTCGCCTGCATTCACAATTTGCTACACCGGCCCCGCTAGGCTGGTTTTCCACCGGATGTGGGCGGGTGACAAACCCGGCAACTTTCGGCACTGTCGTGGTGTCTGAACACCACGCAGTCTCCCCCTTGGCAAGGCGCCTTCGAGCACTTCAATGAAATTCAAAGCCCCCGCATTCCTGATGGCCCTGGCGCTGGTCGCGCCGCTGGCGTTGGCGGCCAAGGCCGACTCGCCGGCATTGCCCGCCGCGGCAACCGCCGATCAGGTGACCACCTCCAAGCTGGTGTACGGCCTGCTGTCCGACAGCCGCTACGCCTACCGCCCTCGGGCGCTGGACGAGGCCACCTCCAAGGACGTGTTCAAGCGCTATCTGGAAACGCTGGACGGCGGCAAGCAGTACTTCACCCAGGCCGATGTGGCGCGCTTCGCACCGTTCGAGGCCAACATCTCCTCGGCCATCCGTGGTGGCGAGCTGGAGCCGGCGTTCCAGGTGTTCGCCGTCTACAAGCAGCGCGTCGGGGAGCGCGTGGCCTATGCGCGCAAGCTGCTCAAGCAGGAGCCGGACTTCACCACCGACGAACGCTTCGAGTACGACCGCAAGAAGGTGCCGTGGGCGGCCAGCAGTGCCGAGCTGGATGAGCTGTGGCGCAAGTCGGTCAAGAACGACTGGCTGCGCCTGAAGCTGGCCGGCAAGAAGCCGGATGACATCCGCAAGACGCTGGACAAGCGATACGCCACGCTGGAAAAGTCGGTCAATGAACTGAAGGGCGAGGACGTCTTCCAGTTCTTCATGAATTCGTACACCAGTGCGGTCGATCCGCACACCGATTACTTCACCCCGCGCACCGCCGAGAACTTCAACCAGGCGATGTCGCTGTCGCTGGAAGGCATTGGCGCGCAGCTGCAGCGCCAGGACGACGTGGTGGTGATCCGCGAGATCATCGCCGGTGGCCCGGCGGCGGTAGACGGCACGTTGAAACCGGGTGACCGTATCGTCGGCGTTGGCCAGGGCAAGTCCGGCCTGGTCGAGGACGTGATCGGCTGGCGCATCGACGATGTCGTGGCCAAGATCCGCGGCGCCAAGGATACCCAGGTCAAGCTGGAGTTCATCCCGGCCGCCGAGGGTGCCGACGGCAAGCACCACACGCTGGTGCTGACCCGCCAGAAGGTGCGCCTGGCCGAACAGGCTGCCAAGGGCGAGACCATGACCATTCCGGCCGCCAATGGCGAACCGGCGCGCAAGATCGGCGTGATCAAGCTGCCGACTTTCTACCAGGACTTCGAAGGCCGTCGCCGCAATGCGGCCGACTATGCCTCGGCGACCCGTGACGTGGCCAAGCTGCTGGCCGGTTTCAAGAACGACAAGCTGGATGGCGTGGTGCTGGACCTGCGCAACAACGGTGGTGGTTCGCTGGATGAGGCGATCGAACTGACCGGCCTGTTCATCGAGCAGGGCCCCGTGGTGCAGGTGCGTGAGTCCGGTGGCCGCGTCACCGTCAACAGCGACCGCAACCAGGGCGTGGCGTGGGACGGCCCGCTGGCGGTGCTGATCAACCGCGGTTCGGCCTCGGCCTCGGAGATCTTCGCCGGTGCCATCCAGGACTACGGCCGTGGCCTGGTGATCGGTGAGACCAGCTTCGGCAAGGGCACCGTGCAGAACATCGTCGACCTGGATCGCTGGCCGAGTGGCGAGACCCAGCGCTTCGGCCAGGTCAAGCTGACCATCGCCCAGTTCTTCCGCATCAGCGGCAGCAGCACCCAGCACAAGGGTGTGGTGCCGGATCTGGCCTTCCCGGCCAGCGTCGATGCCACCGAGTTCGGCGAGAGCACCTACGACAACGCGCTGCCGTGGACCCGCATCGCTGCCGTGCCGCACACCCAGTACGGCAATTTCGCGCCGCTGCTGCCGAAGCTGGAAACCCGCCATGACGCGCGCATTGCCGCCGACAAGGAATTCCAGTGGTGGAACGAGGACGTCCAGCAGTTCCGCACCGAGGCCGCGAAGAAGTACATCTCGCTCAACGAGGCCACCCGCCGCGCCGAGCGTGAGCGCCAGGACACCCAGCGCAAGGAGCGCCAGGCGATGCGCAAGGAACTGGGCCTGGCCCTGGACCCGCTGGCCGATGACAGCAACGACGACGGCCTGACCGGCAACGAGCGCGACATCGTCAAGGATGCCGCGCGCGAGAAGGCTGCCGAGAAGCGCCCGGACCCGCTGCTGCGCGAGTCGGCCTCGATCCTGGCCGACGCGGTGAACCTGCTGGCCAACGACCGCCCGCTGTCGGCGCAGGTGCTGCCGCAGTCCACCGGTGCCGGCCGCTGGGCTGACTGAGCCGGCAGGACGCGTGTATACCCGAGGGGCCGGCATTGCCGGCCCCTCTTCGTATGGGGACCTGATCCCGGTAGCGCCGGGCCATGCCCGGCGCTACCGGCGCATGAACCGGGAACAACGTGGGCGGTGTTGTCGACCTGCCGCACACGGTGGCGGGACTACCCTTGGCGGTACCGTCCTCGCAGGAGTACCCATGCGGGCCTCCCGTCTTTCCAGCGTTGCCGTGGCGCTGTCCGGCGCCCTGATCCTGTCGGCCTGTGGTGGTCGTGCCGCAGACAGCACGCTGCTGCGCGAATCCTTTGATTCCAGCGATACCTTCTCGCGCACCGTCAATGGTCGCCCGGGGGATGAGTGCGAGGCTGCGCGGCGCACCCTGCTCAGCCAGGGCTATGCCATCGCCCGTTCCGACACGGCGCAGGTGGAAGGCAACAAGAATTTCCAGCCGCGCGAGGACGACCATGAGCAGCTGGTGCTGCGCATTTCCTGCGCACCACGGGGGAACCAGACGCTGGTATTCGTCAGTGCCGTGCAGGATCGCTATGCGTTGAAGAAGAGTCCGACTTCGGCCAGCGTCGGTGTTGGCGCGTTGGGTTCGGTGTCGCTGCCGTTCGGCAGCAACGACGACTCGCTGGTGAAGGTGGCCAGCAGCACGGTCACCGATGCCGAGTTCTATCGCCGCTTCTTCCAGCGCCTGCAACAGTACCTGCCATCGGACACCGGCACGCCTGCGCCTCCCGCGTCTGCAACTCCCGAACCCCCACCGGCCAGCACGGACCAGGGTTGATTGTGCGCGGTAGATGGATGGCCGTGGCCCTGCTGCTGCCTGCGCTGGGCGCGACAGCCACGCCGCTGGACTGTACACAAGGGCTGCTGCAGCGCCTGGGCTGGCACTTCGAAGCACGCGCGATCAGTGCACCGCAGGTGCATGGTGGTCCTGTGTGCACGCGCGCGTCGCTGCCGGAGGCGCAGGCGGCGGGCGATCTGCGCGTGCAATGGCCGGTGGACATGCCCGCTGTAGCGCGCAAGGCGTTGCTGCAGCAGGTGCTGGACGATCCAGCTACGGTTTGCGCCTACGCCTTCCAACTGGGCGCCGCCACGCAACGTGCCGCTAGTGCACTGCAGGGCAATCCAGGATTCCGTTTCTCTGGCCTGCAGCTCGGTTGGATCGGCTTCGGTCTGCACGGCGCACAGGTGCAAGGTTGGCAGCGCACGCGAAGCTTCGGCCGTGGTTTCGCGCCCACTGCGGGCAACAGCCAGGCGCTGCAGGCGTTCTACAGCGGCAATGTGCGCGCCGAATGCGGGGTCGGTCGCCAGGTCGCTCAATTGGCCACCCAGCGCGAACTGTATGGCGACACGGCATTCGATGCTGAATTCGCCGCAGACGAACTGTCGATCGGCACCTTCCTCGCATTGCACGAGACCGACAGCATCCTGCTCGGCGCACATGCGGGTGATCTCTTCGCCGATGGCAAGGCGATACGCACATCGGCGATGGGCCGGCAGGCCTTCGTCGGCGTGCCTGGTTTCATCGAACATGTGTACGACAAGGGCACGCTGGACGACCTGAGCAACCAGGCCGAGAACTTCGTGGTGGTGTCGGTGGGCGAGGAGGCCGCGCAGGCCCTGGCTGCGCACGGCGGCCTGGCCTGGTACGACCAGCGCAATGTCGAACTATGGAAACTCGCGCAGGACATCCCGCGTATCGGCCAGCGCTACTTCGAGCGCCTGCTGTTCGAGCGCGATCCGGACCTTCGTGCACGGCTGGAACCGCGCTACCACGCCACGCTGGCACGCATGGACCAGCTGCTGGACGATCCGTTCTACCAGCAGTTCGTGATCTATGTGCACCCACGCGGTATACGTCCCATCGGCTACCACATCGCCCGCCTGCTCGACCGCAACCCGAGAACTCCGTTTTCGATCGACCTGGCAGTGCACAATCTGCATACCACGCTCTACCGGCGTTGGCGCGAGGCGCAGCTGCGTCACTGCGCGGCTACCGGCAGGCCAGGCAGCCTGACCCTAGACCCCAACTGAAGGTGAAACAATGGATATTGCAATGATCGGCCTCGGCCGCATGGGCGCCAACATGGCCCAGCGCCTGCATCGCGGCGGCCACCGCGTGGTCGGCTACGACCCGGGCGAAGGCGCCCGCCAGCGCGCCGCCGAGGCTGGCCTGGAGGTGGTTGATTCGCTGGCCGCCGCGGTTGCCGCGCTGCCGGTGCCACGCGTGGTGTGGCTGATGGTGCCGGCCGGCGAAACCGTCGACCAGACCCTGGGCCAACTGACCCCGCACCTGGCCGAGGGTGACATCGTCATCGACGGCGGCAACTCCAACTACCAGGACTCGATCCGCCGCGCCAAGGCGCTGGCCGAGGATGACCTGGGCTACGTGGACTGCGGCACCAGCGGTGGCGTGTGGGGCTTGCAGGAAGGCTACAGCCTGATGGTCGGTGGCGAAGCGCCGGTGGTGGAGCAGATCACACCGCTGCTGCGCACGCTGGCACCGGCCGAAGATCGCGGCTGGGCACGTGTCGGACCGTCTGGCGCCGGCCACTTCACCAAGATGGTCCACAACGGCATCGAGTACGGAATGATGCAGGCCTATGCCGAAGGCTTCGCGCTGATGGAGCGCAAGCAGGAGATGGAGCTGGACCTGGCGCAGGTGGCCGAGGTGTGGCGCCACGGCAGCGTGGTGCGTTCCTGGCTGCTGGACCTGAGCACCGAAGCGCTCAAGCGCAATCCCTCGCTGGATGGCATCGCGCCATACGTGGAGGATTCCGGCGAAGGCCGCTGGACCGTGGCCGAAGCGATCGCACTTGATGTGCCGGCACCGGTAATCACCCTGTCACTGCTGGAGCGCCTGCGTTCGCGCGAATCCAATTCGTTCACCGATCGCCTGCTGTCGGCGATGCGCAATGAATTCGGCGGCCACGCGATCAAGAAGTCGTAGGCACTGCGGTGGGTTCGGAGCCCTTTCCGTAGGAAAGGGCTCCGAACCCATCAACCCATTACTGTGTCGACCAAGGTCGACACCTACCAGATCCGATCCAGTGCCGACCAACGGTCGGTACCCACCCACAGCAGCAGGTTCCAATAGCCCGCAGGAAACTGTCGAAGGCGGGGTGGCTCAGGTTGCGGGGGCGTGAGCGCCAGGGATGGCGCGACCGAGGCTACATGGACGTACTTGCGCCGTCCCCCGCGGCCTGAGCCACCCCGCCATCTCACGGATAGCTTGCTTTTGACGTTGCCGTTGCCGTTGATTCGGCAGGTGCAGGGCGCAGCCCTGCCGATCATCCCAACTGCATCCGCCGCCCCTCGCGCGCGCTGTCCATGCCAGCCTGCAGCAGCCGCATCAGCTGCAATGCCTGCACCGCGCTGACCGTCGCTTCGCCGTCGCCGTGCATCGCCGCGGCGAACTGTGCATACAACCGCCGGTAGTCACCCGGGAGGTTGTCGATCGTTGTCCGCTGCACGTTGTCTTCGGCGTCGCAGCGCACCAGCTCGCCATGCCGCGGGTCGATGCCCCAGCCGGGTGCACCGGGTGCAACACCACGGCGCAGTTGCGCTTCCTGCACATCCAGGCCATGTTTGATCCAACTGGCCTTGCTGCCATGCACGTTGAAGCGTGGTGTGGGCGCTGCCACCAGAGAACCGGAATGCACGATCGCGCGATGCCGTGGGTAGTGCAGCACGGCGTGGAAGTAATCGATGCCGCTGCCGCCATCGCGCTGCACGGCCAGGTCCGCGTCGATCGCTTCGGGCCAGCCGAACAGCACCAGCATCTGGTCCAGCAGGTGCGGGCCCAGGTCGTACCACAGGCCACTGCCGGGACCATCCTGTTCGCGCCAGCGGTCGCGTACCTGTGGACGGTAGCGATCGAAGTGCGCATGGCACTCGGCAATGTCGCCCAGCGTCCCGTCCGCAAGCAGCGCCTGCAGCGTGAGGAAGTCGGCATCGAAGCGCCGGTTCTGGAACACGGTGGCGATGCGTCCGGCATCGCGTGCCGCAGCCAATACCGTTTCCGCTTCGGCCACGTCCAGCGCGAACGGCTTGTCGACCAGCACATGCTTGCCCGCAGCCAGTGCCGCGATTGCCAGCGGCGCATGCTGTTCATTCGGCGTGGCGATCACTACGGCATCCACGGCCGGATCGTCGAACACCTCCTGCGGCGTGGCACGCACGTGCACGTCGCTGAACGCGCGCAGCAGCGTGTCGCGTTGCGAACTGACGATGCTGTGCAGTGCCAGGCCCGGTGTGTGCTGGATCAGCGGTGCGTGGAAGACACGGCCGGCGAGGCCGTAGCCGATCAGGGCCAGTTGCAGGTCGGGGCGCATGACAGAGCTTCGGGAGTGGGAAGGGCAGGGTAAACGACGCGGGGTCACGAGCCCAAGCTGAACGGTTGTCGTTGCCGATGCCCCGATTCACGGCGGCATGACCGCAACGCCACGCCTGCTCCACGTCTGCTTGTCCAGACTGGCAGCACATTCCGAAGGAGTACGACACGATGAGCAATACCACCCGCACGCTGATTGCTTCTGCCCTGACGCTGGGCCTGGCGCTGTCCTCCTCGGCCGCGTTCGCCAAGGATCCGGCTGCAAAGAGCCCGCCGACCAGTGCGCATCCGGCGACCCATGCTGATCGCCACGATTCCAACGAGCCGGTGACCGATACTTGGATCACCACCAAGGTGAAGGCCGACCTGCTTGCCAGCAGCAACGTTCCGGGCACCGAAATCAAGGTGGAAACGGTGAACGGCGTGGTCAGCCTGAGCGGTGCCGTGGCCACCCAGGCAGAGAAGGACAAGGCGGTCACCACCGCCAAGGGCATCAAGGGCGTGACCCGCGTTGATGCTGCCGCGTTGAAGGTCAGCGCTGCCGCCAAGCGCTGAGCCCTATCGGGCGCCCCAAGCGGGGCGCCCGCCGCCATGTAGAGCCGAGCCCATGCTCGGCTGCCTTTGGGTTCGAGCCGAGCGTGGGCCCGGCTCTACAGGTGTGATTGCCAACCCGTTCAGCCAACCGGGCCGGAAAGCCCAGTGTTGTGACCGCCTGCGCTATATTGCCGGTTCCGCCGCAGCTGGGCAGGTCCCGGCCGACGCTCCGCGGCCGTGCTGAAGAGGAACTATGGCGCTGGTTTTCAGTGACGACATCTGGGACCGCTGGCGGTTGCCGGCCTTGGCACTGGCGGCTGCCGCGATCATCGCGGTGCCGTGGTTGACCCTGCGCAAACTGCAGCAGGACAACGAGCAGGCGATGGCTTGGGTGAACCATACCCAGGCCGTGAGTGTGGCCCTGCAGCAGCTGCAGGCCGATGTGCGTGACGTCGAGTCGGCGGCGCTGACCCTGTCCAAGGGCGTGGACGCACCGGGCCTGCGCGAGCGTATGGCCAGGGCCAACGACATCCCCGGGCGCCTGGCGGAGCTGGGCCGGATGACCCGCGACAATCCCGACCAGCTGATCCGGATCGGCCGCATCGAATCGATGCTGGAAGGGCGCATGGCACTTGCCCGTGAGCTCGCCAGATCCGAGCCCAACAGCGACCAGCGCGAACTGGTGCAGGATCTCAGCACGCGCTACCCGATTCGTGGACTGGTTGAAGAACTGCAGGACAGCGAGCAGAAACTGCTGACATTGCGTGCCGAGCAGGCCGCGCGCCAGCGCAAGCAGACCGAGCTGGTGTCGTGGAGTTCGCTGGTGGTGCAGCTGGCGCTGCTTGGTCTCGTGCTGTGGCTGCTGCAGCGGCAGATCGGCCGCCGCCTGCATGCCGAACGGCAGTCGCTGCGCTCGGCCGCACGCGCCGCCTCGGTGCTGCAGACCGTTCGTGAACCCATCGTGCTGCTCGACGGCGACCTGCGCGTGCAGCTGCATAACCCGGCCTTCGCCGAGTTGTACGGGCTTCAGGACGAGCGTGCCGATGGCCTGTTGCTGGAAGCCGTCGGTGACGGCGCCTGGAAGGACGCCGTAGTGCGCCAGCGCCTGTCCGACGTGCTGCTGCGCGGTCGCGAACTGTGGGATTTCGAGCACGAACAGCGCACTGCCGATGGCATGGCGCGCTACATGCTGCTGAACGCGCGCCGCATGCCGTTGCCCGATACCGATGACGAAGTGGTGCTGATGACGGTCAGCGATGTCACCATGCAACGTGCAGTCCAGCTGCGCGTTGAAGAGCTCAACCGCCAGCTGGAAGGCAAGGTCGCTCAGGTATCGGAGGTCAATCGTGAGCTGGAGGCCTTCAGCTACTCGGTGTCGCACGACCTGCGTGCACCGTTGCGCCACGTGGCCGGTTTCTCCGACAAGCTGTCGCGCCACCTCGGCGACCAGGCCGATGACAAGAGCCGCCACTACCTGGACGTGATCTCCAGTTCGGCCCGGCGCATGGCGGCATTGATCGACGACCTTCTGGTCTACTCGCGGCTGGGCCGCGCGGCGATGCGCCAGCAGGCGGTGGACATGCAGTCGCTGGTGGCCGATACCCGCGCCATGCTCGATGCCAACCTGCAGGCCGAGGCCGAGAACAGCGGCCATGCGCACCAGGTGGAGTGGAGCATCGCGCCGCTGCCGATCGTGGTGGGCGACGAGAACATGATCCGCCAGGTCTGGCTGAACCTGCTCGGCAATGCAGTGAAGTATTCGGGCAACCGCGAGCCGGCGAAGATCCGCGTGGACTACCAGCCGCAGCCCGATGGCGGTCATCAGTTCACGGTCAGCGACAATGGTGCAGGCTTCGACATGGCGTACGCCGGGAAACTGTTCGGCGTGTTCCAGCGCCTGCACAAGGCCAGCGACTACCCCGGTACCGGTATCGGTCTGGCCAGCGTGCGCCGCGTGCTGACCCGCCATGGCGGCCGTATCTGGGCCGAGGCCGAACCGGACGTCGGCGCCACCTTCCACTTCTACCTGCCTCCCGCGATCGACGCGGACAAACAAGGTCCCTCTGCATGACGACTCTGCGCACCATTCTTCTTGCCGAAGACAGCCCGGCCGATGCCGAGATGGCGATCGATGCCCTGGAAGAGGCGCGTCTGGCCAACCCCATCGTGCACGTCGAGGATGGCGTGGAAGTGATGGACTACCTGCTGCGCCGCGGCGCCTTCGCCAACCGTGAGGAAGGCCTGCCGGCGGTGCTGTTGCTGGATATCAAGATGCCGCGCATGGATGGCCTGGAAGTGCTGCGGCAGATCCGCGAGCACGAAGAGCTCAAGCGCCTGCCGGTGGTGATCCTGTCGTCCTCGCGCGAGGAAAGCGATCTGGCCCGGAGCTGGGACATGGGCGTGAATGCTTACGTGGTCAAGCCGGTGGACGTCGACCAGTTCTTTGGTGCGGTGCAGACCCTGGGCAAGTTCTGGGCGTTGATCAACCAGGCACCGGAACTCGAGTGAGCCCATGCCCCTGACCGGTCCCGCCCTGGGGGCGCTGCGCATCCTGCTGGTGGAGGACTCACCGGAAGATGCCGAGCTGATGTCCGAACAGATGCTCGAGGCGGGCCTGGAGGCCCGCTTCGAGCGTGTCGAGAGCGAGGCCGAGCTGCGCCAGGCGCTGGCCGCGTTCCAGCCGGACATCGTGCTGTCCGACCTGAGCATGCCGGGGTTCTCCGGTGACGATGCGCTGCGCATCGTGCGCGAGACCTCGCCGGAAGTGCCCTTCATCTTCGTCTCCGGCACCATGGGTGAGGAGAACGCGGTGGCGGCGCTGCAGAAGGGTGCCAATGACTACATCATCAAGCACCTGCCGGCGCGCCTGCCCTCGGCGGTGGCGCGTGCGATCCGCGATGCACGCAGTGCGATCGAGCGCGCACGGGTGGAAACCGAGCTGATGCGTGCACAGCGCCTGGAAAGCCTGTCGCTGCTCGCGGCTGGCCTCAGCCACGACCTGCGCAACATCCTGCAGCCGTTGCTGATCATGCCGGACCTGTTGAAGGCGCGTACCGACGATCCGCAGCTGCACCACCTGGCCGATGTCATCGCCGAGTGCGGTCGCCGTGGCCATGAGATGGCCGAATCGATGCTGTCGTTCGTGCGCGGTTCGCGCAAGCCGAGCGAGCGCATCGAGATCGATGGCCTGTTCGATGCGGTGGCTCTGCTGTTGCGCAGCAACGTGCCCGACGCCGTGCGCCTGGAGCTGCAGGTGCAGGACGAAGGCCTGGTGGTCGATGCCAACTACACCGAACTCCAGCAGGTGATGCTGAACCTGGCGCTCAATGCGATCCAGGCGATGCCCAAGGGCGGCCGCCTGAGCCTCACCGCCAGCCATGCAGGCCAACGCGATGGCGTGGACTGGATGCATATCCGCGTGGCCGACGAAGGCATCGGCATGGATGCGGACACGCTGTCGCACCTGTTCAATCCGTTCTTCACCACCAAGGCCGATGGCACCGGGCTGGGGCTGATTTCCTGCAAGCGCATCGTCGAAGGTGCCGGCGGCAGCATTCATGTCAGCAGCCAGCCGGGGCAGGGCACCTGCTTCGAACTGCGCCTGCCGATGCACGAAGCCATCGACGGCGGCGAGCCCATCGAGCAGCTGGTGGCCTTGGGCAGCGGCCAGTCGATCCTGGTGGTCGATGGGGAAGTCACGCGCCTGTCGCTGCTGGGCAATGCGCTGTCCAGCCAGGGTTACCAGCTGCAGCTGGCCTCTGACGGCCCCGCCGCGCTGCGCTGGATGCAGCAGGAGGCGATGCCTGCGCTGGTGATCGCCGATGCAGGCTCCAAGCTGCTGCCGGCCAGCCAGCTGCTGGGCGAGATGGCCACGCTGGGCTATCGCGGCCCGGCACTGGTACTGGAGGACCCTGCAGTGCCCGTCGCGGCCGATGCATTCCCGGATGGCGTGGAGGTGCATGTGCTGCACAAGCCGCTGCAGATGCAGCAGGTGTTCCGCGCGGTCGCCGAAGCGCTGGGGTGATGCCGTTGGGGTTCTGTAGAGCCGAGCCCATGCTCGGCTGCTGTTCGCATTGACCTCGACAGCCGAGCGTGGGCTCGGCTCTACAGGGCGGTTTCCCACGGGAAGCGTGGCAGGGCGTCCACCGCCTGTTCCAGGCGCCGTGACCAGTTCTGGTGGATATCGGCATACAGCGCTGAATCCGCACCCAGCCGCAGTTGCTGGCCGATGCGCAGCTCACCGCCGCGCACCAGCGCCAGGTCGATCGGCAGGCCCACCGACAGGTTGGAACGGATGGTCGAGTCCAACGAGACGATCGCCGTGCGCGCCGCGTCCTCCAGGCGGGTGGCCGGGCTGAGGATGCGGTCGAGGATCGGCTTGCCGTACTTGGACTCACCGATCTGCAGATAGGGCGTCTCCGGCGAAGCAGCGATGGCGTTGCCGAGTGGATAGACCATGTACAGCCCCGGCCGCTCGCCGGCGATCTGGCCACCGAAGATCAGCGTGGCCTGGGTGTTGACCCCGTCATGGCCGTGCTCGCTGTGGCTGCTGTGCACCTGGCTGTCGACCAGCAGCTGGCCGACATACTCGGCAGCCTCGAACAGGTGGGTCATGTCGCGCAGGTTGGGCGTGCGTCTCTCGTCGGCGTCGCGCCCCAGGCGCGACACCAGCAGCTGGGTGGTGGCCAGGTTGCCGGCCGCCATCAGTACGTAGGCTGCCTGGCCGGGGTACTCGAACACGTGCAGCTTGCGGTGCACGCGCACATCGTCCAGCGAGGCATTGGTCCGGGTGTCGGCAGCGAAGACCAGGCCCTCGTCCACCTCGATTCCAACGCAATAGGTCATGTCGGTGCCCTATCATGTGCGTCCCGGATTGTAGGCAGGCCGCCGTGACGACGGCATGTCCACGCCCCCCAAGTGCCGTCACCTGAACCGCATGACCACCGTGCTCCTGAGCCTGGGCAGCAACGTCCAGCCCCGCCGCTACCTCCACGCCGCGGTGACGGCCCTGCGCGAGCGCTTCGGCGCACTGCAGGTGTCGCCCGCCTACCGTACCGCCGCGGTCGGCTTCGACGGCCCGGCCTTCCTCAACAACGCCGTGGCGATCGACACCGACCTGCCGCTGCAGGAACTGGACGACTGGCTGCATGCGCTGGAAGACGCGCACGGCCGCGACCGCAGCGGGCCACGCTTCTCGGACCGGACCCTGGACATCGACGTGGTGTTCTACGGTGACCTGGTGGTGGAAGGCCCCGGCCATCTGCGCATCCCGCGCCCGGAGCTGAAACACGCCTTCGTGCTGAAGCCGCTGGCAGACATCGCGCCGGATTTCATCGACCCGGTCAGTGGGCAGGATCTGGCCACGCTGTGGCGCGCGCACCGGCAGCATGGCGAAGCGTTTGAGATCGTTGATCTGGAATGATCAGGTTGCGTTGGGGTCAGATCCCTTTTCCCGCAGTGAAAAGGGATCTGACCCCGTCGTCCGTCCTGCCCGGTGTCAACTGACCGTGCGCCCACCATCCACGCGCAATGTGTGGCCGGTGACGAAGCCGGCTTCGGCCACCAGCCAGTAAACCGCTTCGGCAATCTCCTCGACTGTACCGATCCGCGCCAGAGGCGTGCGCGCCAGCAGCGCCTCGCGGGCGAAATCGTCCTTGCCCTGTTCCGGCCACAGGATCGCGCCGGGCGCCACCGCATTGACCCGCACCTTCGGCGCCAGCTCCAGCGCCAGCGAACGGGTAGCCATTTCCAGCGCGGCCTTGGCCATGGTGTAGGCGATGTGGTCGCGCATCGGGTCGGTGCCGTGCAGGTCGGTCAGGTTGACGATGCAGCCTTGCTGGCGGCGCAGGTAGGGCGCGGCGGCCTGTGACAGCAGCAATGGCGCGCGCGCATTGACCGCATACAGCTCGTCCATCGCCTCGGCGGTCACCTGGCCGAGCGGGGTGGCATAGAAGTTGGAGGCATTGTTGACCAGCGCGTCCAGGCGGCCGAAGTGGGTGACGGCCTGTTCCACCAGATCGGGCAGGGCGTCGGCGTCACGCAGATCGGCCTGCAGCGCCAGCACGCTGCCCGGGCGCACGTTGTCGAAGTCGAACGCGGCCTGCTGCAGTTCCGCGCTGGAGGTGTTGGCGTGCAGCACCACCGACCAGCCGCAGGCGTGGAACTGGCGGGCGATGGCCGCACCGATCCGGCGCGCGCTGCCGGTGATCAGGACCACGGGGTGGGTATCGCTCATCGAGGGTCCTCCAAGGCTCGGCTATCCTGTGCACCATTGTCACCGCATTCGAAGACGCCATGCAGCCCACCTTCCCCCTGCCCGAATCCGATGCCCTGGCCCACAGCGACCAGCTGGCTGCCGCCCTGCGCGCCGAAATCCTTGCGCAGGGCGGGGCAATGCCGTTCTCCCGCTTCATGGAGCTGTGCCTGTACACCCCCGGCTGGGGCTATTACAGCGCCGGCGCCAGCAAGTTCGGTGGCAGTGGCGACTTCACCACCGCGCCCGAGCTCGGCAGCCTGTTCGCCGGCAGCGTGGCCAATGCGCTGGCCCCGGTGTTCGCCCAGCTGGGTGCGCAGGCGCGGATGCTGGAGCTGGGCGGCGGCACCGGCGCCTTCGCCGAGGCGGTACTGCTGCGCCTGGCCGAGCTGGACGCGCTGCCGTCGCGCTACGCCATCCTTGAACCCAGCGCCGACCTGCGCGAGCGCCAGCAGCAGCGCCTGCAGCAGAACCTGCCGGCCGAACTGGCCGCGCGTGTGGACTGGGTCGACCGCCCGTTCGAAGAGGACTGGGAAGGCGTGGTGTTCGCCAATGAAGTGATCGACGCACTGCCGACCCCGCGCTTCCTGATCCGGGATGGCGAGGTCTATGAGGAAACCGTTGAACTGGATGGCGACGGCAATTTCATCCGCGGCGCGCAGCCGGCCGACATCCTGCTCAATGGCGCGGTGCGCCACATCGAGCGCTATCTGGAGAAGCCTTTCGCCGAGGGCTACCGTTCCGAAGTACTGCCGCAGCTGCCGTACTGGCTGCAGGCGGTGGCCGGCGGCCTGCAGCGTGGCGCGATGCTGTTCGTCGATTACGGCTACAACCGCGGCGAGTTCTACCAGCACGATCGCGACGACGGCACCGTGCGTGCCTTCTACCGCCACCACGTGCACAACGACGTGCATCGCTGGCCGGGCCTGCAGGACATCACCGCATCGGTGGATTTCACCGCGATGGCCGAGGCGGGCATGCACGGTGGTTTCGAGCTGGCCGGCTACTGCAGCCAGGCCAGTTTCCTGCTCGGCAACGGCCTGGACCAGGTGCTGCTGCTGGCCGAAGAGCGTACGGATGAGGTCGGTCGCATCCAGCTGCGCGACCAGGTGAAGAAGCTGACCCTGCCCACCGAAATGGGCGAGCGCTTCCAGGCGATCGGTCTGCAGCGTGGCGTCGACTTCGAGCCGGCCTTCGAACTGGGTGACCTGAGCTGGCGCTTGTGAGCAGTGCGTTGCCGGTGATCAAGCCGCTGCGGCGACCGCGGCTGTGGACCGTGTTGTGGGTGCTGGCGGTGTTGCTGGTGGTCGTGGTTTGCCTGATTCCACCACCGCCGATTCCGCTGCCGGAAAACAGCGACAAGGGCGAGCACTTCCTCGCCTACTTCATCCTGGCCGGCAGTGCGGTACAGCTGTTCCGTCGCGGGCGTCCGCTGCTGTGGGTAGGCGTGGGCTTGGTGCTGATGGGGATCGGCATCGAGTTCGCGCAGGGCGCGCTGACCACCAACCGCACCGCCGACCCGATGGATGCGATTGCCAACACTATTGGCGTGCTGGTCGGCATGACCACGGCCCTGACCCCGCTGCGCGACCTGCTGCTGCGCTGGCGCGGGTGAGGTTCCTGTAGAGGCGGCCCCCAGCGGGGCGTTTCCGGTGGAAAGGCGCCCCCCAAGGGCTCGGCCCGCCACTTTATACACCCCATGCGTGGTTCCCGGCGCAAATCCCCAACCAAAGTTGGGACCAAACGTACCGTGACCCCAAACACCACCCACAAAGCCGGGGGGGTGTGGGCGGTGTAGTTGATGGACACGTGAACGGGGGTGTCTTTTAAAAAAATACGAGCCCACGACAAGGCCTCCTATGTGGTTTTGG
>NZ_JASJSI010000064.1:0-24880 GCF_030237085.1 Stenotrophomonas maltophilia group sp. Smal32 | reverse complement strand
ATGCACATCTGGCCGCGCAGGCCGCCGAGCAGCTGCGGCATGAGAACCTGCAGGTGGACGTGATCGACCTGTATGCGGATCGCTTCGATCCGCTGGAAGCGGCTGACCACCATCCGCATCGCCTGCATCCCGACCACTTCGACGCCCAACGCGAACAGCGGCACAGCGCTGAGCAGGGACAGCTGCCCGCCGAGGTGCAGCGCCATCTGCAGCTGCTGCGGGCCACCGACCTGCTGATCCTGCAGTTTCCGCTGTGGTGGTTCGCGGCTCCGGCCATGCTGAAGGGCTGGCTGGACCGCGTGCTCGTCTACGGGCCGATGTACAACAGCCGGCAGCGCCACGAGCACGGCGTGATGCAGGGCAAGCGCGCGTTGCTGAGCGTCACCACCGGCTCGTCGGCGCGGGCATGCGCGGCGGATGGCCGCGAGGGCGACACCCGGTTGCTGCTGTGGCCGTTGATGTACAGCCTGCGCTACGTCGGCTTCGAGGTGATGGAACCGTTCGTGGTGCATGGCGTGCGTTCCGGGCTGCCAGCGGATCGGGTGCAGGCGCACGATGCGGCACTGGCGGCGGCCACCAGCGACTACCGCGAACGGCTGGCAGGCTGGCGACAATGGCCGAGCGTACCCTTCAACGACAGCGGGGATTTTGACGGGGGTGTGGCGCTGCGCGCGGAAGCGACCGCCCACAGCCCTTTCATCCGCCATCGCAACGTGGAATGAATCCCCACCTGCAGACGCCATCGGAAGGCCTCATACTTCCCCCTCTTCCGAAGCACCTTGGTGAACCCATGACCACCCTGCGCCCCTCGCGCGCCGACGAAGGCGCCGCCCTCGTCGACCTCTGGCGTCGTGCCGTCGACGCCACCCACGACTTCCTCAGTGCCGAAGACCGCCAGGCCATCGATGCCGAAGTGGCCGGTTTCCTGCCGCAGGCGCCGATGACCGTTGCTGTCGACGCACAGGATCGCCCCCTCGGATTCATGCTGATCGACGGCACCCACATGGAAGCGCTGTTCATTGACCCCGACGTGCGTGGCACCGGGGTTGGTCGCCAACTGTTGCAGCACGCGTTGACCCTGTGCCCACAGCTGAGCACCGACGTCAACGCACAGAACGCGCAGGCCGTGGGCTTCTATCTGCGCATGGGCTTCGTCGAAACCGGTCGCTCACCGCTCGATTCGCAGGGGCGTGCGTATCCACTGATCCATCTTCGGCATAACGGCTGACATCTGTCGGCCGCAACCGCGTGCTAGCGTAGCTGCCTTCGATCAAGGAACGCCGTGCATGGATGGTGCAAAAGCCCTGTTGACCCTGTTTGCGCTGGGCATCAGCCTGGTCTGGATCCTGGTGCCATTTGCCATCTTCGCTGTGCGCAGCCTGCTGCGTGAGGTACTGGCGGAACAACGTCGCACCAATGAACTGCTTGAACACATCGGCGGTTATCGCATTCCAAAGCCACAACCCGAACCGACCGTCTGGCGCGCGCCCTGACGGGCACGCGCTCGCCCTGGATCAGGCCGTCGCCTCGAAGGCCGGCGAGTACTGCACCTCGCCCTGCGCCAGCGGAGGCTGCAGGCAGAGCGCCTGGAAGTACTCCGCAGGCACACCCGGCAGCACCAGGCCTGGCTCGGCACGGAAGCCGAAGCGGCCGTAATACGCCGGCTCGCCCAGCAGCACGCAACCCTGTGCGCCCAGTCCACGCAGCGCGTCGAGTGCCGCGCGCATCAGCGCCGCGCCAATGCCCTGCCCCTGCCACGCGGGCAGCACCGAGATCGGGCCAAGGCCGAACCAGCCTGTGCTTCCATCGCTGATGGTGACCGGCGACAGCGCAATGTGTCCGACCACCTGGCCTTGGGCTTCGGCAACCAGCGAAATGCTCAGTTCACCACGCGAACGCAGCGCATCGACGATGAACTGCTCTGTGTGGCTGCTGTGCGGGGCTTGGCGGAAGGCAGCTTCGGTGAGCGCATGGATGACGGCGTGGTCGGCAGTGGATTCGGGGCGGATCGTGTAGTTCATGGTGGAAGACTTCGCTTGGTGATGATCGCGTGAATTAATGATCGATGTCACAGAACGGCGGCAGAATGTCGAATGCGGTGCGCAGTCGTTCCGATGCCGGCAAATCGACTGTGCCGCAAGCGCTTCCACGCCACCGCCCAATCCTGAATGCGTCAAATTTCTGGCACCCATGCCCGCTCGCGGGTGGCGCCGGGTTTCCCGGGCACCCCATAATCGGGAAACCTGTCACCAGGGAAGGATATATGGACATGGATGCACGATGCAGGAACACGCTTTGAGCACGGCAACGCCATCGCGCAGCGCACGATGCTGGCTGCCGGCGACCCTGCTGCTGGCACTGGCGGCGTGCTCGCCTTACTCAGACGCGGAGCGCGATGTCGCCGCGGGCGGACGCGGTCTGGCCAAGCTCAATCCCGCACCGAAGCAGGCTTATGAGCTGGTGCTGACACTGAAGGACGCGCCGGGCCCGTTCGCGATCGTTGAGGGCGTGGCCCAGTACGACGTCAGCAACTACGCAGATTGTGGTCGGATCCTGCCTGCGACAGGTACTGCAGGGCGCATCACCAGCCAGGAACCCGTCGAGCTACGCAAGGTCGGTGAGAACGAATACCGCGGCACTTTCTACCTGGACCGTATGCAGGACGAGGAGTACTACGGGCGCGGCACGTGCCACTGGGCACTGACGGGCGTTGGCGCGATGTTGCGCGCTACGACCGGCGAGGCGGATACGCGATTCCTGACGTTCATCGACAAGGAGCGCATGGAGAGCGACTCACCTCTTACGCTTTATTACCCAAACCTTATCTATCCGCGCGCCGACACTGTCGCCAACTTTGGCGCCAGTGGCGAGGAAGATCCGTCGGGGTACAGCGAAGATCTGCGCGACGCGCTGTTCTCAACCACCACCACTGTGCAGAAGCTTGTGCAATGAGCTGCCAGTTCAACCATCCCTCTACCCCCAAAGGAGGCCGACATTGCGCCACAAGATGATTCCGTGCCTTGCTCTGCTTCTATTGACCGCCTGCAACCCGGAGACCGCCATGAACCAGGAACGTGCCGCTGCCGAAGCCGATGTCGCCCAGGGTGGGCGCGGCCTCGCCAAGCTCAACCCCAGCCCGCGCAAGGCCTATGAACTGGTACTGCGCCTGAAGGATGCCCCCGGCGATTTCGCGGTGGTCGAAGGCGTGGCGCAGTACGACGTCACCAACGAAGACCAGTGCGGCCACATCGAACCCGCCACCGGCACTGCCGCCCGCATTACCAGCCAGGAACCGGTGGAGCTGCGCAAGGTCGCTGAGGGCGAGTATCGCGGCACCGTGTACCTCGACCGGATGCTGGATGAGGACTACTACGGTCGTGGCGTCTGCAAGTGGGAATTCAGCGGCGCCGGCGCGATGCTGAAAGCCACCGGCGCCGAGGGTGAAACCCGCTTCCTGTCGTTCATTGAGGCAGCACCCTTTGTCAAAGGCGAGACCGAGACTCGCCACTATCCTCGCGCAGACTATCCGCGCGTGAATGAGATTCCTGATTACGGCGCAAGCGGCCAGGAAGATCCCACCAAGTTCCGCCCGGAACTGAGGAATGCGCTGTTCTCCGCTTCGCTTGAAGCCAGCGAGGTCCGCCAATGAGCCTCAACAGCCAAGATTATGCAGCGCTGTCCGAAGATGCATACAAGGATTATGCGGTCGGTCGTCGTGCACCTGGTCAAGAAGAGATCGTCCCGATCAACGGGCACAAGTACAAGATTCTCGAGCACGTTGATAATCGACTGAACGGTTATCAGGGAACGATCTACCAGCGAGTCGACACCAATGAAATTGTCGTCGCACATCGCGGCACCGAACAAATCGCACGCGATGCGATTCTGACCGATGGTGGCATGGTCGTTGCCCGCACCAACGTGCAGGCTCCGGACGCCATCGCGCTGACTCAACGCGCCCTCGCTTACGCCAAGAAGGAGGGGCAGGATCTCGGGCAGCGTCCACCCGAAGTCACCGTCACCGGCCACTCCCTCGGCGGCGCCCTCGCCCAGATCACCTCGCACCACTTCAACGTCAAGGGCGAGACCTTCAATGCCTACGGCGCGGTCAGCCTCAGCTATCGCATTCCGGAAGGCGGCAACACCATGATCAACCACGTCATGGCCTCCGATCCGGTCAGCGCCGCGTCGCCGCATTTCGGCCAGGTCCGCATCTATGCGAAGCCGGATGAAATCAAGACACTCGCCGCAAACGGTTTCAGCAACCATCCGATGCGCGCCCTGATCCCGGACAGCCCGCTGATTGCAGCAGGCAGCTCGTTCGGTGCGCACAAACTGGGCAACTTCCTCGACGAAGGCTCGGTGCTGAAGCATCCGGAAACGCAGAAGCTGGCGAAAGACAACGCCAAGATGATCGAGGAGTACCGCGATGACGTCGAGTCACTGCGTCGCGGTGTCACCCGCGCGGCACGCGGCATCCCGGGCGGCGCCATCGATCTGTACGACCACATCCGCGGCCCGCTGCAGCCCGGTGAACCGGCACGCCGCGAAGCGGAGAAGAACGGCCATCACACCAGCATGCTGCGCATGGACGATGCCAACCACCTGGGCAACCCGTTGTTCAACGACGCGATCCGCGGCGTGCATGCTCATGACGTGCGGGTCGGGCGCGTGCCGGACGTGATGAGTACTCAGCTGGCGGGCAGCCTCGCCGCCGAAATGCACGCGGCAGGCGGCAAGCGCATCGACGAGGTGGTCATGAATGCCGATGCCTCGCGAAGCTTCGCGGTGCAGGGCCAGGGCGGCGACCCGGCACACCTGCGCGTGTCGGTGGACACGACCATGGCGATGAACACGCCGCTGGAGCAGAGCAGCCAGCGCATCGACCAGCAGGCCGCCGACCAGCGCGTTGCGCTGGAGCGCGACCAGCAGCTGGAACAGCAGCGGAACCAGACCCGCAGCATGCAGGCCTGATGGACTGCGCGGGAGCCGGTCAGCCCGGCTCCCGCTGCACGTCGGCACTCCGGCTCAGGGACCGGAGGCAGCCATCGGCGCGGAGGTACCGGCCGTCACAAACAGATCCGGGCCGGAATCCGGGAAGCCGCCACAAGCGCGATCCCCCGGCGCCACCGGGTCGCAGGGCCACTGGCTGCGCGGAACCTTTTCGCGCAACTCGAATCGGTCCCCGGTCCAGACAACGAATGCCAGGTGCTCACGGTTCCAGTCACTGAACGCACGCGGGCCACCCTTTTGGGCGGTCTCCGGGTACTGCACGAACCAGCGCATGGCCGGGCCATATTGCAGCTTGCTGTGATCCAGCGTGATCCGGCCCTCGCGCGCCAACTGGCGTGCGCGATCGGCTTCCGTCAACGGCGGCATGGCCGGCATCGCCTCGGCGGTAACGTCCCGCGGTGCGGCATCGCCACGCACCTGGTACACACGCTGGCTGACATAGGCCTCGCGGCAATCCCCCGCAGGCACGCGTACCGGCTCCGCGCCGTACTCATCGCGGTTGGCGACCCGGTCGCTGCAGGTGAACGGCGCCGACACCAGGTAGAACGTGCTGTCGGCGTCACGCCCTTCCAGTGAACGCACCCAGATGTCACCCATCCGCACGATGAAGTCCGGGCGCTGGCCGTAGCCCGGCACCGCCTTGAACCACGCCTTCTGCTGCACCTCACGCTCGCGCCAGCTGCGCGGCAGGTGGATGTCCTGCTGGGGCAGCGCGACCAGCAGCGCGGCCAGATGCGCCGGCATCCTGCCCTGGCAGGCGCCGATCAGCAGGTCGCCCTGGGTCGCGAGTCGCCCGGCCAGGTCCACGGGACAGCGGGCGCCAAGCGCGCGCTCGGTCGCCTGCTCGGGCGGCAACGGCACGATGGCCAATGCGGGCGGTGCGGGTGCTACCGCCGGAACGGCTGGCTCGACGGTGGCAGGCGGTACAGCCACAGGCGCCGCCACTGCCGGCGCAACGGGCGCGGGCGCCGGGTCCGCCGCCCGCGCCGGCTGCGCGTCCACCCCAGGTGCCGCAGGAGGTGTCACGGCAGCTGGTACTTCGGGAGCCGGCGCCGCGACAACGGCTTCGGCCGCCACAGGCGCTGCAACGGGCGCCGCCCCTGCAGGTGGGGCAACGGGCGCCTCGACAGCGAGGGGCGCCTCAGCGACGGGTACCGATGCCTCCTGAGCCTGCGCCGACGCTGCGGCAAGTCCAAGTGACAGCAGCCAGAGCGGCGGCAGGCGGCGCGCGGATGCATTGCAGCGGGCAGCGGCCTGCCGGGCATTCAAGGGAACGATTCGCATGTGGTGTCCTTACGGGTTGGTTTCCATGTCGGCGCCACAGGGCGCCACGCGTCGTACGTAAAGCGCCAGCGGGCACCCTGCCCGCCGGCATCGGCATTACAGGGATCGAGAACGCTGCTCCTGCTCGCGCGCGAGCGCGGCCGTCGGATCCTGCTGCGCAACGCTGGCCGCCAACTGCTGGCTGCTCTGCGCCAGTGGCTGCTGGGAGGCCTGCTCCCGATCAACAGACGCACGCAGCATGGCCGGATCACCCAGCGCGCCCTGCACTGCAAACAGCGTACGGCCGTCGTTGCCCGCCAGCAGATGATCGATGCGCGACAGGCCGGCCTTCTGCGCGCCCAGCGCCAACACGCCAGCGGTATTGTCGAGCTCCTGTGCACTGCGCAGTCCACTTTGTGGCCCCATCTGCTGCAGGTGCCGGCGCGCATCCTCGAACAACGCATTGCCGGGCTCACCGGCATGCGACATGTCGCGTGCAACGGTCTGCGCCGGTGCACCGACTTCGCCGCGATCCAGTCGCGCCATCACGTCCGGCGTCAACTTCTGCTGCCAGACCTCAAATCGTTGCCGGCGCGCCTCGATGCCATTGAGCGCGCCATTAAGCGCATAAGTTGCTTCGCGCACATCATGGCGCGCCCCCTCCGGCACCCGTGTCTGCCACTGCCATACGGCAATACGGCCTGCGTACTCGGGCTGCGCGGCCAGCTCCGGGTGATTCACCAGGTCCAGATCCAGCGCCTTGCCGGCACGCTCGTAATTCTCCTTGCCGACCAATGGCAGATAGCCGCGGCCGTGGTACTTCAGCGCGTCACCGGGCGCATCGTTGCCCATGCGGCCGCCATACATCAGTTCGGCCAGGTTCTCCGGGCGACCACGCAGCGCCTCCTGGCGGGCGCTCTCCAGCGCAGCGTTGCCATTGCGCCACGCAGCCTCCACCGGGATCTGCGAGATTCCCCGGGTGAAGTTGAAACTCTCGTTGAGCCGGCTCAAGCCGCGCGACTCGTGCCCTGCCTGGGCCATGAAATTGGCCAGTTCAAGCGGGGAGTCGATGCCGGCTTTGGTCGCCTGTCGCAACAGCTGCGACTCTCTATCGGTCGACACAGTGCAACTCCTGAATCTTCATCAGCGCGGATTCCCTTCCGCCGGTTGGAGCTTGGCTCATGGAAGCGACACCTCGGCGACGCTGGACGGGTCGAAGTCCTCGAACCGCACCCTGCCCAGCTCCGCCACCGAGTAATCCCGGATGTTGGTCGCTTCGGTCTCGATATCCACGACCTTGCGCCTCACCCCATCCACCCAGCAGGCCTTGTCCGCAGGCGCATAGCGGAACCGGTAGGTGCTGCTCCAGCGCTCGCGGCTACCGCCGTTGGTGATCACGCTGAAGGTGCCTTCCTCGACCATTGCATACGCAAAAGGGTCGCCGGCCAGGCCACCTCGGGTGGAACACGGCACCAGCTTGTCGTTGCGCGCGGCCAGCTGCCAACGCCCGCGCCCGTCACCGCGCAGCAACAGCAGCACCCGGTTCGGTCCGTGCTGGCCGGGCACCAGCCCTTCCGGCGTCGGCTGGTCGATGACCAGCAGCTGATACTCGATGCCATCGCCGTTGAGCTCGCCCCTGACAGCTTCCAGCAGGTTCGCACCGGACGGAACGAATGCCAGGGCATCGTCCATGTGTGCGCCAACCCTGTCTTCCATCCCCTCCCACTCCTTCAATGTGGTCATGCCGATGCCCGCCTCCCTGCCCAGCCGGAACGCGTTCCGGCTTATCCGCGCCTGCGCGGACAGGGATCATAGCCTTGCGTACGGCAAGACCGCGATGATGGCGAGCGTCACCCGATGCAGGGGCTGACAGCGTCCTCATTGGACGGAAGAACTCCTGCATTCGGCGGCACTGGAGCGTCATTTTCATGACGCGCGGGGAGCTTACCGCGAGGTGTTCTGCCGCGTCGAAGTGCGAGGAAATCGAAAAGCGGAATTGATCACAGAAAACGGGGCTTAGCGTGAATGGCGCCTTACCTGATGAACAGATCCGCCGTACAGGCCGTTCTGGCGATCCCGCATTGACCCTGCGGCAGCTGCTTCCATGCCGCCTTCGCGCTGCATTGCTGCATCGCGACAACGACCGCTCCCTGTTCGGACATGGCGGTGGCGACGCTGGTGGTTTCCGTGCCCAGACCCGCGTGGGCGACCGCCACGCATTGCGCCTGGAACAGGGTCGCCAACCTACATTCGCCTTTCCCGAACTCCTTGCACTCCTTCATGGATGCACGCTTTGCCTTGCCCCGCGAGCGCATCGAGTTGCTGATGAAGGTGTCGCCGCGGGCATCCATCGCCACGCCGCGCACGGTCTGCGCCCAGTTGGGGCGATTGTTGTACGGGGATCCTGAGCTGCTCACCGGAATGGGCGCACAGCCCTGTACACCCTGGCCACCGATGGGATACATGCCCTGCGGGCAGTTGCCTTCGGCAAGCGCAGTGAACGGCAGCAGGCCTGCAGTCAGCAGACACGGAAGAAAAGCGAGGTGGATCCGTTTCATGGGGAGACTCATTCCTTTGCTGCCCATTGTGGGAGGTGGGACGGCCTGAGCAGATGATCGTTGCCCACAGCCGATGCTGGAGCCAAGAGAACAAACGGAGCTGCACCCAAACACATGAAGCTTTTCGCCGCCATCTCGAGTTGCACTGGCTGCCAGTCCGACAATCCGATCAACGGGTCAGAATGACTCATAGACCGGCTTCGTACAGTCCTCGTATGCAACCTGACACGCCTTTCCATCGGTGTTGACGCACGACTGCTGGGCAAACTTCCGCGCTTCGGCGGAGTCCTTGGCGCTGGCAAGACCGGCGCGGGAAGCCCCGCCCTGGCTATTGGGAACCAACCATGCAACGCACTGGTTTCTATACGTGTAGATGACTCGGCAATCGGAAGCACCGCGCCTACCGCAGTCTGCCAGAGCAAACTGCTCCGCGTTCTCCTTGCTCGGCCGGCCCGTTGCAACACCCGCATCTGCGGTCGCGTCGGACGACGCAATCGCCCCCCACGTCTTATGCCACTGACTCGCGGGCCCGGGGTCGCGGGCAGTCGCCCCTGCCCCAGGAATCGGGGCACACCCACCAACCCCTTGATCGCCGATGGGGTACTGGCCGGAAGGGCATCGGCCCTCGGCACTGGCGTTGCTGGCAACAAGTAATGCAGCGAACAGCAGAGCAGAAATCACGAAAGCTGAATCACCACGCAGAGATTTGAAGTCGGCCATTGCCTTGAATCTCCGTGTGATGTCACAACCGATCAGTCTTGCTGGAAGAACGGCTTGGTACAGTCAGAATGGAAAACGGAGCAAGCCTGACTTCCCAAATCCTTGCAGTCCTTGGTTGCCCGCTCCTGCGCCTGTTCTTTCGTCGCCCCGGTGTTGAATCTCATGCCATTGTCCGGTCGTGCAGCCCGGACAACCGCATAGCACTGGTTGTAGTAGGTAAAAACGACTGTGCAGTCGGTAGCTCCGCCCTGCCGGCATCGCTCGACGGCTTGGCGCTCTGCCGAAGCCTTGGCCTGATGCCCAGTGGCAGAACCTGCATCTCCTCCAGGCGAGCTGGCGACTGCACCCCATGTCTTGACCCAGTACCCGGGATTCTCCTGCGGGGCGCTCTGAGCCGCGCCGGGTATGGGTGCGCAGCCTCCAACGCCTTGGCCACCAATCGGGTACTGGCCCCCAGGGCAACGGCCTTCGGCATTGGCATTTTCAGTAACGACGAGCACGGCAAACGCCAGCGTCAAAAACCCAAGAAATGTTACCCAGATGCTTGAATCCGGCCATTGCCAAGACTTTTTGGACATCACTGTTGATCACTCGGTGGTCTGATGCTCCGCACCCGTCATCTTCCTTGAAGCCTTCCGCAGTGCTTCAAGCGACATCCAAAGAACGGGAGGCAATATGATTTGCCATATCAGCCCTCCTGAAAGAAGGGCTTGGTGCAGTCCGAGTGGACGAACGTGCACTCCTGGCTTCCCGAATTCCGACAATCCTGCGTCGCCCTTTCCAGCGCCTGTTCCTTGGTAGCACCCGCGTTGAACATCGTTCCATTGTCCGGCCGGCCGGTTCTGATGGACGCATAGCACTGGTTGTAATAGGTGTACAGAACCTTGCAATCAGTTGCTCCCCAGTGACCGCAGCGCTCGATCGCCTGTCGCTCGGCCGAGGCCTTGGCCTGATGGCCAGTCGATGCACCCGCATCGCCATTCATGGATCCCGCAACGGCTCCCCACGTCTTAACCCAGTGCCCGGGATTCTCATCAGGCGCGCTCCGGCCTGCACCAGGGATGGGAGCACAGCCGCCCACTCCCTGATCGCCGATCGGATACTGGCCCGGAGGGCAGCGACCTTCTGCTAACGCAGAATTGATGTATGCAGAACCCATAAACACGAAAGACAAGCAAAGATATTTCAGAAAACCGTTGGCGCTCATCGTCAGTCCAGCCTCTAATTTCCTTGATTGGCGTTCGCCGCGCCACGTTGACCAGGTGTGGTTCCTCCCGCCCCGCCCGTGCCGTCAAACACTCGGCCCAGACTGTTCTGAGGATTTGCTGCATTGTGGCCCGACGCGGCCTCTGGAGCCGCCGGCGGCGGAGCCGACATGCCCGGCGGACGACCATCAGCACTCGGCGAGGCACTGGCGCCACCACCTATCTGCGAATATGCCATGAAGGTGCCCAGGGTACCCTGGAAGAACATCGCTGCCATTGGGGGTGTAGTCAGGATCAACGCGGTGAGGATCAGGCCCATGCCTCCCTGCTGCATTGCCTGGCTGGTCATGCCGTCGGACATGCTTTCCTTGAGGATGAACTCCTGCACCAGCGCTGTGGTCCAGAAAGTGGCCGCTACACGTACCACCATATCCAGTGCAATGGAGACCATCGCTGCAAGTACGGCCATGGAGAACATCGTGCCGATGCCGTAGAACAGCCAACGCTGGAACAACTGCTTGGTCTGGTCGAACAACAGGCAGAGGATGAACAGAGGGCCAAAGCCGATGAACAGCGCCATGGCGATTTCATACAGCATCAGCATCGCACCAGCGGTGATGGCTGGACCTGCGGTGCCCATGCCGATGAAGAACAGTGCCCGCTTCTTGTCCTCCAGCAGCTCCCCGTCATTCATGATCTGGATGGCGTCGATACTGGAAAGCGCCACCTGCATCCATGCCAGGCTCTTGTCGATCTGAGCTTCGGGTGACTCGTTCGAGCCTGTCACGACCTTCGTGATTTCTGCCTTGACGTCGTGGGTGAGGAAGCTCTGCAGGTTGGTGCCGAAAGCGCCCATCGTGGTGGCCGCGCTGACGATCAACGCCGCACGCGCCATATTGGTCACCAATACCATCATTGAGTCCCGGCTGCGGCCGGTCACGATGCGGAAGCCCTGCACCAGCACCCACAGGGTCATGAGCGTGAGGGCGATGCCGCCGACCCACTGCATCATTTCCCCCATCATGTCGATGCCGAACTTGTTTATCTTCTTTCGCAGGAAGTCGAAGATGAACTTGAAGAACACGAAATCCCCGATCGACTGGACACGTGCAACGTGCCCCATCAAATCCTGGAATCCGCCATTGAAATCAAAATTGGCAATCGACCTGATCATTTCCGCAATCCCTTGATGTATCCCTACCGGACAACCTCATGGAGCCGGTGCCTATGCACCTGCCCCAAGCGACGTCAGTCGATGTGCAAAGCGCCTTCCAATGCAGCCGTCTTGACCAGCTGCGAGATGACGCCCGGCTTGCCCTTCAATGCCACGCGCGCCAACACGCGCTGATTGGCCTTCATTGATTCCTCATAGGCGTCGTAGGACCGCATGCGCGCCTCCCACTCCTGCTGCAGCTTGGCAATGTCGTTTGCCGTACGCAGGGAGTCACTGTTCACGGCCGAAAGAGTTCCCGCAAGATTGCCATCGGCGCCGCCTCGCCAGCCCATGATCTCAGACAACGACGCGTTGATGCTGGGAATGGTCTTCTCGATGAAATCCACCGTCTCGTTGCGCTTCCGGTTTTCCATCATCTGGATGTTGACGCACAGCTGCTGCTGCTGCGCGTAGAGATCACCGGAGGTATCCAGCACAAACTTCTTCAGCAGGCTGCCAGCGCTGAAGCCCGCCGACGTACGGCAGAGGTCGGCGACCATATAGTCGTCTGGAACCCGCTCCAATGTGGCGCCTGGCGGCAAGCCGAAGTTGTTGATCATGCCCTGGATCTGGACAAGCGCATTTTGGTACTCCTGGAACGTCCTTCTCCACCGAGTTACCTGAGCCGCGTACTCCAGCCCGTCAGCCTTCATTTGCGCCTTCCCTTGGGCAAAGTCCTTCAGTGCCTGCATGAGATTACTGAGGTCGAAGACAGGGTAACCACCGGCCGAAACCGACGTGGTGGAGAACATGACCATGCTCCCCAGCAGGATGGCTGCCAGGCGCTTCTGACGCAGACCGCGGTGGCGCTTGTGATTTCGGGATGTCATGCTCATGTTCTTCTCCAGGGGAATGGATTTCATTCGGCGCTGTCTGATCCAGGGCTTTCAAGCCGCATCGGTTTCGGCAGAGGCCTTGGCTTTACCAGAGCCCTTTCGGTTCTTGTAGAAGTCCTCCAGCCACTGTTCCGGCGTGAGTTCGTCCACAGTGATCCGATTGCGGACTGCAGCCGTCTGCAGCACCCGATGCATGATGTCGATGTTGTCGGTCGAGGCCGAGATCACCGACAGGATGTCGTCCATGCCACGCAGGTTGAGCTGGCAGACACTGGAAGCATGGCCCTGCTTGACCAGGAAGCAGCGCGAGCGCTCGTCCAGTGCCGTGACCACCTTGAACTCCGCCTCGGTCAACTTCAGGCCATCCATGTAGTCGCTCTTGCTGGCGTTCGGGTTCGGCAGCAGGATGAGCGTGGCGGTCTGCTCGATCAGGGCAGCGGAGATGTCACTCTTCAGCGCATCTTCCGGGCTCTGCGTGGCGAAGATTCCCAGGCCGTTCTGCTTACGGATGGTCTTCTGCTTGTTCTTCGCGAACTCCTTCAGGCCACCCTCGCCGTCCAGGATCTTCCAGAATTCGTCCATCACATAGATCAGCGGACGACCGTCGATCAGCGACTCCAGGCGGTGCAGCAGGTAATTGATGACCGGCACGCGCACTTCGGGGTTGTCGATGATGTCGGTGTAGTCGAAGCCGATGATGTTGGCCTTGCTCAGATCCACCGTATCGATCGGATTGTCGAAGACCCAACCCAGCGAATTGCCCGAGGTCCAACGACGCATGCGCGCGTAGAGACCGTCATCGCCCATGTTGGGCAGGCTCTTCTGGAAATTGGTCATGCTGCGCAGGTGCATCGGCGTATCGAGCATGCTCTCCACCGCGCGGTAGATGTCCTCTTCCTCGCGGGCGCTGTACTCGCGCTTGCCGGCCAGAACCTTGATCAGGTCAGCCAGGAACTGCACGTTGGATTCGTTGTTCTCGCACTGGAACGGATTGAAGCCGGTCGGCGCACCATTCTCCAGGGCCAGGTAGTTGCCACCACAGGCGCGCACGAAGATCTCGGCGCCGCGGTCCTTGTCGAAGAAGAAGATGGTCGGCGACGGTTCGTACTTCTGCACCTGGCTGAGCAGGAAGTTGATCAGCGCGGTCTTACCGGTACCGGACTTGCCGATCACCATGGTATTGGCGATCGCCTTCTCACCCAGCGAATTCTCGGATGGATGGGTCGCGTGGAAATTGAAGTAGTACGGCTGGCCGTTGGTGGTCTGCAGCGTGGTCACGCAGTCACCCCACGGGTTGTTGTGCTGCTTGCCGGTGGCGAAATTGTGAAGCGGCGACAGGCCGAGGAAGTTCAGCGAGCTGACGTTGGCCAGCCGCGTGCGGAAGCGCCAGTTGGCCGGCAGCTGCGAATAGAACGACGAGGTGACCGCCAGATCTTCCTTGGTCGACACGAATCCGGCGTTGGACAGCTCGGCACGGGTCGAGGCCACGTTCTGCGACAGCTTGGCCTGGCTGTCGCCGTAGACCGCCATGATGAAGTGGTACTCGCCCAGCACGAAGTTGCCTGACGACAGATGATCCATCGCCTGGTCGAGTTCAACGATCTGGCTGACCGCCTTGTCGCCCGAGGAGATCATCATGCCCTTGGTCCGGTCCAGCACCTTCAAGGCATCCTGGCGCCCCATCGGGCTGAACGAATGGGTGATGACGTACTCGTAGTCCAGGTACTTCAGACCATTGAGGATTCCCGGATAGGTTCCCTCGGCATACTCCTTGATATTCAGGATCGCGCCGAAATGATTGACGCCATTGGGCGTATTGATCACGAAATCGCCGGTCTTGGCCGAGAACATGTGCCGGCTGACCGGAAGATAGTCTTTCACTGGCGCCGACAGTACCGGCACCGGCTCATCGATGCGGTTGATCAGGTAGCCGAACAGCTCCAGCGTTTCGGAAAACACCACGCCGTTCTTGGCTTCGTACATGCCGAGCCGGTACGGCGCGTAGTCGCGGATCACCGCCTCGACGTTGCCGGCCAGCTCCATCAGCTTCTCGACAGCCTGCTCCTGCTCGGCGCGCAGCTTGTCCACGTTCGCAGACTTCTCCACGAAGCGTTTACCCGCCACCACCGGACGATAGATCATCGTCAGGTACAGCTCGTTCTGCATGATGCGCTGCGAGGACAGCATGCCCATGTACTGGTCGGACACATCCTGGTTGAAGCGCTGCTTGTAGTGGCTCTTTCCCTTCAGGGTGCGACGGCGCCGGATGTCATGCACCCAGAAGGCGACGTTGACGAAATCCGGCGCACGCAGCGTCTGCAGCAACCGGTTGAAGGTGTTGTGCCGATGCTCAAGCTCCCATTCTTCGCGCCCCACGAACGGCAGCCCTTCCAGGTGCCAGGTCAACAGGTAGTCGCCGCCCGTGGTCTTCACCACATTCGGAGCCACGTGCGACGACAGGGGAATGAATTCGCTGATGGAGGTATCTGGGTTGAACATACGACTGCTTCCAAAAGGTACTGCCGACAAAGATTCGGAGTTGGCCAGGCGGGCGCTCAACGCCCGCGTGGCCGGATCCAGCCCTCAATCCCTGGGGGCCGGCTTGCTGCGGTAGTGATTCGGGTTGAACACCCACATGCCATCGTGCTCCTGCACGTTGCGCGTCTTGAGCTTGAACATCAGCCGCAGCCCCAGCAGGCGGAAGATCATCTCGTCACGCTTGGCCATCTGCCGCATGATGAAGATGGCCACCGGGATGGTCAGCAGAAACCAGAAGTTCGTGTACATGCTCAGCAGCAACAACCCGCCCGCCACCATGAAAAATGGCAGGTAGGGAACGCCCAGGAACATCGCTGGGCGCGTGCATCCCCGGAACAGGACGTTCTTATGCACTGTAGTACTGGACGGCGTGCTTGATCATTTCAAACGCCATGCCAGCGCCGTCGCCACCACCGACCTTGTCGCAGCTGCCAGCCTCCTTGCCGAGCAGCATGCGCGCGATCTGGCCTGCCGCGCCGATCAGCACACCGCCGATCAGGATCGGGGCCACGTCACCGATGCGCTTGTGGGCAAACGCGATCTGGTAACCGGCGAAGATCACGGCGATCGTGACCACGGCGATAGAGGCCATGTTCAGCAGGCCGTTGATGTTGGAGAAGAAGCCGCAGACCTTGCCATCGGTACCACCGAAGTCGGTGCCGGCCAGGGCCTGGGGAGCGAACACAGCACCTGCGAATGCGACCGCCATCAGCATGGTCTTCAGCGTGCGCTGGGCCTGGACGAGGTCGAGATTGAATCGCTTCATGGATTGATTTCCTTGTTGATGGACTAACACAACTGAATCGACCAGCCGGGGGACCGGTCGCACCACGACTTCGTCAGAACACGAAGGCCGCATCCCCTGCGGGAATCTGCTGCACCGGGGCACGTGGTGCCGGTGCGTTGTAGAAATTCTGGGCATCCGCTGCCGGCGCGTTGCGCTCGTTCCAGGGGCGCAGCATCACCGGCGCATTCGCGCCAGCAGCCGTCCCGGGAAGCTGTTGCGGCATGGCTGCCCCACCCTGCGCCGCACCAGGCTGCTGATACGGCTGCGGAGCCTGCTGCGGCATATCGTTTCCGCCCTGCGCCTGTGGCTGCATCATTCGATCGACCGAACCCAGCACCACGCGCGATACCGCCTGGTCGGCGATGTTCAGCAGGCTGCCGCGGGCCATCGCACCGGTGGATGGGTAAACGGTGTAGGCCCGGGCCGGGTCATTGGACGGCACGTACACCGGCGCACTGGCCTGGGCGACGATGCGTGCCTGGGCCGGCGAGGCCGTCTGCGGATGATGTTCGACCCTGACCACCCGACGCTCGCCGCGGCTGACCACGTCAATCGGCGCGACGCCGTTGCTTGCGACCTGCTGACCGCGGCGGATCGAGTCGTAGATCTTCTGCACGTACCCGTGACGGAAGCCGGTCTCGAAGTTGCCCGAGTAGTAGCAGCTGAACGACTTGCCCCAGTCACCACCGGAGCGCTTGTAGCAATCGGCGAGGATGCGCGAACCAGCCTGCAGGTTCGGGCACTGCTGGAAGGCCTTCTCGTAGGAATCCAGCCCGTACTTGCCCAGGTTGTAACGGTTGACCTGGGCCAGGCCAATGGAGAAGTTGTAGCCCTTCTCCTCCAGCATGCGAACGGTGGCCAGCGCCTCGTCGAGGGCCTTGGGCTGGCGCACCAGGGCGCCGCCGACCACGCCGATGGCATAGGGGTTGCGCGACGATTCCACGTTGATGACGTGCTGCATCACGTCCATCGAGACGGCAATTTCCGGGCACGCCATCATTTCCAGTCCTGGCAGCATTGGTCAGCCCTCCTGCCCCTGGGCACGCCCAGGATTGAAGTCGATGCCGGTGATGTAGCGCGAGCCGGCATGCGCCTTGATATGCACGACGATGTCGATGGTCATCATCAACAGTCGCTTGATCACGTTGAACTCCAGGCCCGAACCCTCGGCCGAGGCCTTCACCATCAGCGCCAGCTGATCCCAGGTCTGCTCCGGGCTGCCGGCATGGCAACTGGTGATCGAGCCCGGGTGGCCCGATGCGCAGTTGCGGATGAAGTAGAACGCCTCGTCACCGCGCAGCTCGGCCAGGATGATGCGTTCTGGCTTCATGCGCAGGCAGGCTTCCATGCAACTCTTTGCGCTGACATTGCTGGTGCTCTGCCCGCCCTTGGAGTACAGCAGGTGCACCACATTGGGTTGGGTCAGAAACAGCTCGCGTGCGTCCTCGATCGTGACCAGGCGCTCGTTGTCCGGGATATGATTGACCAGCGCTTTCATGAAGGTGGTCTTGCCGCTACCGGTCGCACCGGAGACCACGATGTTCTTGCGGTACATCACCGCACGACGGAAGAACTCTGCGTACTCGCGCTGCTGGCGCAGTTCCAGCAGCTCGCGGTCCTGCTCGCTCAGACTGCCATCCTGTTCCAGGATCTGGTTGAAGAAACCATCCTCGTGGTACTGGGTGAGCGACTTGGTGTGCTTGGACGGCAGGCGGATCGTGATCGAAACCTTGCCGGCATCACAGGCAGGTGGAATCACGAACTGCGCACGCTGGCCGGTGGGGAACGTGAGCGACACCACCGGATCGGCATCGGTGATGCGCTGGCCGGTGTTGCTCTCGTTCACCACTGCCGTGCAGAACTGCCGGGCCCGCTCGAAGGTCAGGCCCGGCACCTCCACCCGCTGCCACCCGGCCCGGGTTTCCAGGTACAGCTCACCGGGACGGTTGATGCAGATTTCCGTCACTTCCGGGGATGTCATGTACTCGGCGATGCCCAGCACTTCGTACTGATAGCGCAGGAAATCGCTGGAAACGAGGGCGAGGGGTGACACTTCGGCGTCCATGGTTGTTCTTCGGGTTACCGGCGCGGGTTGAGCACGTTGGTGAAGTCAACGTCCTTTGCGACGTAGACGTTCACGATGGTGCCCTGGTTGATGGTGACAGTCGGCGGGCGATTCGAACTGGTGAGGGCTTCGTTGGCGAGACGCTCCATCGTGCGCGCAGTGGCGCTTTCATAGGGCGAACGAACGGCGAAACCATTGCTGGAAACCGTCGTCGACTCTGGACCATGCTCGGCTGCGGCGTACTTGAAGGCGTCGGCGATCAGGCTGATCATCAACGCCGACGCAATGCGACTACCCCAGTGCGCGCTGTACTGGCCAGGATGACCAGCACCACCCAGCTGATCCACGCCCGGGCTGGACATGGCCACGTCGATGCCATTGGGCGTGGTGATGCGATCCCAGATCACTTCCACGCGCTTGCCCTTGGGACCGCCACCGTACGCACCATAGATCTTGGACCCCTTGGGCAGCAGCAGGCTGCGGCCGTTGATCGAGTAGACCGGCTCGGTCAACAGGCACGACGTATAACCTGCAAGATCGGTGATGATGCGTGTCTCGAGTACACAACGCAGATAGGTGCCACGCACCAGCAGCGCGTCGGGGCTCCGGATGTAGGAAGCATTGGACACATCCTCCACGTCAGGCCCGCGGCGCACCTTGGCCGGCGGAGCATTGCCGTTCTGCGCCTGCAGCGCAGCCAACGTGGCCTGCATGTAGGGATCGTCGTTGTCCCCTGCTGCGGCCTGGCCGCCAGCATCGCCCGTGCCCACGCCTGCGCCACCACTACCGGCAATGCGGCGATCCAGCAGACTCGGGCCACGCTCGACCTCGCGCTCGGGTTCGGCACGAGGAATGAACGTCGGGCCCATCGTTTCCTGCGGCGGTGGCGGCAGCATCGGAATGGGTTCGGCGGCTTCCCGGGCGGCCTCGCGAATCGCGGAGGGTGCAATGATCGGCAGGTCGGGGGTGCTCGAACGTGCAACCTGCGGCGGCGCCTTGACTTCTTCAGCGTCTTCCTTGCCCTTGCGCAGCAGCAGGAAGCCCATGGCCAGCAACAACACCAGGATGCCGCCGAGGAACAACAGCGCCTTGCGGTTCAAGCGCTGCTCTTCCGCAGAGCGAAGCTGCGGGGCACTGGCATCCAGGTCCGGGGTTGCCTCGGCCTGCGCATGCCCATAATACGGGTTCGTCGGTGGCTCCTGAGCCGCAGGGCCCTGCCCGTACGGAGACGGATTTGGATCGTTGCCGGGAGTGTTCTGCTGGCTCATTTCTTCACATTCCTTCGCAGGCCGACGACGAAGTCGCCGTGGCGGATGACCAGGTACGGGTAGGTCCCGTGCACGATCAGCGTATTGCCCTCAACCGTGGTGTTGACCACGAAATCCTCGCCGTACTCCTTCTCGCGACCGAACACGGCCGGGAAGATGCCGGTCTTGTATTCGGGCGAGTTGGGCAGTTTCAGATAGGTGAAACGGCCATCGTCGTAGGCGTTGACCGGGATCAGCCACCCCATCTTCTTCGCCTTACTGGTCGAATAGGAGTAGTTGAAGTTGTATTGGCGGTCCTTGGCCAGCTCGGTGCTCAGCAGCGGCTGCGCCTCTTCCTCGACCGCTGCCTGGGCAGGCCCGAACACAGTGTCATTCGGATAGACGAAGGCGATCTTGTACTGCACGCCGGCGCGACGGGCCTGCTCAAGCTGGCGCCAGTCGGTGGCAACGACTTTCAGCTCGAAAATGTACGAATGGGTCTCGGTACGCACCATCATGTTGGTGTCGACGTCGACGTTCTTCGGCTTGAGATAGAACACGTTCTCGCGACGGGTGAGTTCCCAGCCGCTGCTGAAGCCGGTGCTGTAGTCGAGGATCTTCTCGTTCGGGCTCAGCTCGATCTGGGTGGTGAGGCCCAGGCCGGTGCGAACCGGGTAGATGCGGTCCTTCTCATACTCGTAGTGGTCAACTGCCTGCGCCATCGCCGCGCTGGAAAACACCAGCGACAGCAACGACAGCAGCGCCCACGCGCTTCCCCTGATTTTTCGACTACTCATCGGTTGCTTGCTCCATCAGCATTTCCGGTGGAATGGTTCGGTGCCGGCATCATTGCCGGCTGTCCCGGCGCGCCCTGCCCCGGCATCGGCTGCCCCTGGACCGGCTGCCCCTGCATGGGCGCACCCTGCATCGGCTGCATCTGCCCACTGGCCGGCACTGCGACAGGCTGACCGGTGGCGGGATCGATCATGGTGGCAGCGGCCGGATTGTTCGGAACGTACATGCCCTGCGCCTGCTGTGCAGCGAGCTGTGCCTGTTGCGCAGCATCCTGGGCCTGTTGCTGCATGGCACCGTCATCCGGCACGGGCACGCCGCGCGCATAGTCGTTGTCGACACGGTACTCCGTGACCTGGAACGCCAATGGATTGAGCACGCGGTCCTGTTCGGAGAGCGCCAGATTCTGGTTGTACTGGAAGCGCATGGTGACCAGCTGGTTGTCCAGATAGGTCGATGCACCGCTGCGCTTGTCCAGCAGGCTGCGCTGGATGCGCACGGACGCGCCACGGAAGCTGCCGTTCGCCTGCACGCCCAGCGGGGTAATGCTGAGGATCTTGACCCTGATCGCCTTGCCCCGGCCGTACATCACGAACGGATTCTGCGGATTGTTGCTGGCATAGCGCTGCTTCATGCTTGCGGCGACGGCATCACTGGACATGACGAACACCAGCTCCCAGTCGCGCAACCCCATCACTGCGGAGTCGTACGACTCGCGCGCCAGCACGTACTGGGCGACATTGCTGCGGTTGACCGCCTCATTGGTGGTGATCGTCTCGCCCTGGAACGTACCCCTCAGGCGCGCCACAGTAGCGGTACCCGTGTAGGCATCGGCCATCACCAGGAAGGGCACCTTCTCCTTCAGCGGCAGCATGTAGTAGTAGCCGCCAGCCAGTGCCAGCGACATCAGCAATGAGCCGGTGGCGACCCACCAGGCACGGCGCTCACTACGACGCGCCATGTCGGCCACGGTGATCTCGTAGCTGACCGCCTTGGCGACCGACTGCTCGACCTTGGGACTATTGCCGGGATCCTTCTTGCGGAACATGGATTCTTCCGTACTGCTGAAACATCAATGGGCGTGGCACCCCTGCGACAGGCGCGGGGAGCGGCACGTTCGATGATTTCGAGGTGGACTCAGGTGCCGCTGTTGGAATCAGCGCCCTGTGCCGACGCGGTCGGCGTCGAGCCAGCGCTCTGCACAACGATCTGGTTGCCAACGATGGAGACGGAGATGCCCTGCGCTGCATAGGCCGCCGTCAGATCGATCACGGCCTGCTGAGCGTTGGTGGTGCCGATGTTGGAGACCGCGCCGTACAGGGTGAAGTCCGAGCTCAGGCGGTAATCCAGCGTGCGTCCGGAATCCTTGGCCCAGCGCTCGAGCATGGCTTTGAGCGTGCCATCCATCGGCGAGGCCTGGTAGACGTAGCTGGAGTACAGCGGGATCTCGGTGGTTTCCGCAGCAAAGCGGTTCACCGGCTTCCAGCGGCCTCCAAAATCGGGAGCGGACTTGGTGGCGCAACCGGCCACCATCAACGCCGCCACTGCGGCGATGGACATTTTCGCGATAAACGCCTGATTCATACGGGCTTCACTTTGACGTACGAAAAAGCAGTCCCGAGCATTGGTCCCCTGGTCGTCCGGCGCTGCGTCGCGCACGCCGGAATCGGAGCGACGCACTGACTGGCAGCACACCCACTCCGGCTCCCCTGCAGCCAACGGCTGCCAACCAAGTCGCGGGGCCGCCAGACACTCCCGGCGACACACCCGCATACCTCACCAACGTCGAAACCATCCATGTTTCATGGCACAAACTCCTGGCCACCCTGCTCTACAACATCTGCCATCCATCACACATTTCTGAACGGCATGCACAGGGTCGCACAACCACGCGTCAATTCCATGTCAGACAAGTCTGAAAATCCATGAACAAATGCCGAATTCTTGACTCAACTCACGTTTTCACGTCGATGAATATAAATCTACGTCACAAATTTAGCGACGTGAATTAGACGTTAAGCATGGGAACGTCGACTTTCGGCAGCAGCCTCGACGTGAAGTAGCGGTCCTTGTAATAACGGATCTTGTCGCATTTCACAGGATGCGGTATGCCCTCGTACAGGAACACTTCCTTGTCCGGCCCCATCGCCTTCAGCTCCTGCGGCAGCATCAGTGCCCGCCGCTCCTCGGTGAAGCTGTGGGTCTTCTCGCGGGCGTGGGTGACGTTCTTCTTGCGGATGGTGGTGTAGCCCAGCATGTCCGAATAGTCGTTGGCGTCCTGCTGCTCGCGCGGCGCGTACAGGATCTGCAGCGCGTGGTTGGTGATGATCGTTCGCGAGACTTCCCGGCCGTAGGTGGCATCGAGCTGGGACATGCTCTGGATGATCGGCAGCAGGCGGATGTTGTAACCGGCCATGTAGGACACCGCCGAGGCGATGATCTCGACCTTGCCGATCGAGGTGAATTCGTCCATCAGCAGCAGGCACTGGTACTTCAGGTCCGGGTTGGACTTGGGCAGTTCCTTGGTGTTGAGGTTGATCAGCTGGCTGAAGAACAGGTTGATGATCAGGCGGCTCTCGGCCAGCTTGTTCGGCTGGATGCCGATGTAGATGGTCATCTTCTTCTTGCGGACGTCGGTCAGCAGGAAGTCGTTGCTGCTGGTGGCCTTGTCCAGCACCGGGTTGATCCAGGGGTTGAGCGGTTCCTTGAAGGTGCCCAGGATCGAGGCGAAGGTCTCGTCGGCCTGGGACAGCATGTTGGCGAACGCCGAGCGCGCGTTGGCGCTGAGGAACGAACGCTCCGACAAGGCCTTGAGGTACTTCTTCAGGTCGGTGCCGTCGCCGGATGACAACCGGTAGACAGAACCCAGCGTCGGCGTACCCGAGCCGCCCGGGAAGCCGCTGCTGCGCTCGTCGTCCCAGTTTTCGAACAGATACAGGGTGAAGGCCATGAACGCGTTGCGCGCCTGGCTGACCCAGAACTTCTGGTCCTCGGCGCCGTCCGGATACAGCATCGCGGCGATGCTCATCAGGTCCGACACCCGGAATGCCGGATCATCGGAGACATAGCTGAGCGGGTTCCAGCGGTGCGTGCGCCGATCCTCGGCGAAGGGATTGAACAGGTAGATCTCCTGGCCCTGGCTGGCGCGCCAGCCGCTGGTCAGGTCGAAGTTCTCCTGCTTGATGTCCAGCACCACCAGCGATTCGCCGTATTCCAGCAGGTTCGGGATGACCACGCCCACGCCCTTGCCTGAACGGGTGGGTGCCGCAAGAATCACGAACTGCTGACCATCCAGCCGCACCAGTTTGCCGCCATGGCTGCCGACCACGATGCTCTGGCCGGTCTTCTTGAACATGCCATGCCTGGACAGGTCGGCGCCGGTGGCGAAACGCGCGTCGCCATGCAGCGAGCGCTTGTCCTTCTTCAGCAGCAGCACCAGACCGGTCACCAGCAGGACCAGCAGCGGCAAGCCGAAGCCCACGTAGCCGGCCCACTTGATCTTGCCCACGAACGGCGCAACCTGCGGTTGGCCGATGGCGTGGTAGTACTGGTAGTACGTGTTCCAGGTGAACAGCTTGGTGTCCAACCCCAGGAACAACAGGGTCAGGTAGCCGGAAAACACGAAACCAAGCAGCAGGGTCGCCAGCGTGACGATGGCGATGAGCAGATACTTCTTACTGGGCAACACCCGAATCCTCCATGATGCGCACGAGGGCGCGACGGCCTAGCGGCGGCGCCAGCGCGACGCCTTCTTCCGCAGGTTGTTTTCGTTCTCCAGCCCGGGCTCTTCGCCCTCTTCACGCACCCGCTGCAACAGCAGTTGGCGCGCTTCGGCCAGTGATACCAGGTCGGTCAGACGATCCCCATCGTCGGCGACGACCGCATGGCCGACCACATCGCCCGGAGCGTACACCGGCTCGTAGGACACTGCTACCAGCTGATAGCGGCCACGGGTTTCCAGCACATGCCTGAATTCCTGCATCGCATTCCTCCTTGTCGGGGCAACACTGCGTCCCCTGCCCCGCCATGATGCCCATCGCAGTGTCATCGGCGTATGCACAAGCGCTACGGTTTCTGCGCGAAACTGTCTGCGGATATCCAAGGAGACTGCAATGGACTGGGTAGCACTTGCACGCACGCTGGCCACCGAGGCCCACGCGGGCCAGACGGACAAGGCCGGCCAGCCTTACATCTGCCATGTGGCGCGGGTGGCGGCCGCGGTGCGCGGCGACGATGACGCCGAAGTGGTGGCCTGGCTGCATGACGTAGCCGAAGACTGCCCGGCGTTTGCCGCACAGATCGAGGTCTTTCCCGCCCCGCTGCGCGAGGCGGTGCACCTGCTCAACCGCGACGCGGCCCCCGACGCGGACAGCTACTACGCGCGCATTGCCGCCCACCCGCTGGCACTGAAGGTGAAGCAGGCCGATCTGGATGACAACGCCGATCCGCAGCGCCTGGCGATGCTCGACGCGGCGACGGCCGGGCGCCTGCGCGGCAAGTATGCGCACGCCCGGGCAGCGCTGGGCATCTGATCGCGCCGCGCGGTGGCCGGTGGGCGAACGTGTCACCGATCAAACGCTGATTTACCCTGAGTGCTGCTGCCCTTGTTGCGGTGCAGCAGTACAATGACCGGCTCCCCGCCC
>NZ_JASJSI010000063.1:0-25033 GCF_030237085.1 Stenotrophomonas maltophilia group sp. Smal32 | reverse complement strand
CCGATCGGCTCGACCGAAACCAGTTCGCGGTCCAGCGCGGCGGCCAGCACCGTCGCGCTGGTTGTGCCGTCGAGCATCGCCACCGGCTGGTCGATCAGTTCCAGGTTCGCCGGCGGGGGGGGGGGGGGGGGGGGGGGGGGGCGGGGGGGGGGGGGGGGGGGGGGCGGGCGGGGGGGGCGCCGGGGGGGTTTTTTATTTAGACCTGACAGCCAGCCGGCGGGGGGTGGGGGGTGGGGGGGGGGGGGGGGGGGTGGGGGGGGGGGGGGGGGGGGGGGGGGGGGGCGCGCCCCCGCGGGCGGGGGTGGGTTTGTGGGGGGGCGGCCCCCCCCCCCCCCCCCCCCCCCCGCCCAACCAGCAGACACCCCAGAGCCGGCTGTTGCCTTTGACGTTGCTCTGGCTTGAAGGCTTCTGCAGGTGCAGGGCGCAGCCCTGCCGACCCACCCTCCCCTGCGCACGAAAACGTTTCCACTGTTTTCAGCAAACCGTCATCCCCTCGCCACGCCAGTACCATATTGCGCAGCAGCATGCGTCCGCGGGCGACCCATGCTAAAAAACGCCCGCCCATCGCTTAGATCGATCCAAGACGACATTGCGATGGCCGGGAGTTGGGGGAGCGGCAACAGGACGTACCAGGCCACGCGCACGGTGCTACTGCCACTGCATGGCGATAGCGACAATGTCACTTCAAATTAGATCGATTCAAGTTGTCCGTGCCACGTCACCGGATCAATCCAGGAGAGAGGGAGAGATGGGAATGAAGCATTCAACACGTAAGCATGGCCAGGATGCATTGTCGCTGGCCATCGCGCTGGCCCTGGCCGCCGCCGTCGTTCCGGCCGGCGCCGCCGCGCAGCAGGCAACCACCACCGGCTCGCAGGAAGCCACCAACCTGGACAGCGTCCAGGTCACCGGCTACCGCTACGCCATTGAAAAGAGCCTTGAGCAGAAGCGCGACGCCAATGCCGTGGTCGAAGTGATCACCGCCGAGGACGTCGGCAAGTTCCCCGACAAGAACGTGGCCGACGCACTGCAGCGCGTGCCCGGCGTGGTCATCACCCGCAGTGGCGGCGAAGGCAAGACCGTCAGTGTGCGCGGCCTGGCCCCGGACCTGACCCTGACCCAGTTGAACGGCAACTACGTCGCCACCTCGGAAACCAACGACGAGGCCACCCGTTCGTTCAACTACACCCTGCTGCCGTCGAACATGCTGTCCAGCGCCGAGCTGTTCAAGTCGCCGGAAGCACGCATCGACGAAGGCGGCATCGGTGGCACGGTCATCCTGCATACCCGTCGTCCGCTGGACATGGAATCCAACTCGGGCTTCGTCACGCTCGAGGGCACGTCTTCCGACACCCATCACGATATCGATCCGCAGGCCTCGGCCCTGTACTCCTGGCACAGCAAGGATGAGCGTTTCGGCGTGCTGGTCGGCGTGACGCAGCAGAAGCGCACCACCCGCACCATGGAAGCCAGCACCGAGGACTACCAGTGGTATGGCGCCGGCAAGGCGCGCGATGCCTATGGCAACGTGCAGTCGCAGGATGGCATCCACTACTGGTGGGGCAAGTCCGGATTCAACAACCAGACCGGCGGCAACTACAGCGATTTCTTCATGCCGACCTCGGCCAACTTCGCGGTGAAGGAAGAAAAGCGCGAGCGCAAGGGCGGCCAGCTGACGTTCCAGTTCAAGCCAGTCGACAACGTCACGATGACGGCCAACTACTTCCGCTTCGAGCTGCAGGGTGACTACACCCAGAACATGCTGAAGATTCCGGAATGGAGCATGGCTCGTTTCAACGGCGATGGAAACTGGGCGGGCGGACGCCTGCTCAATGGGTTGGACTTCGACCCCAGCGGCAACACCGTCACCGGTGCACAGTTCGAAAAGCTGGCCGGAAAGACCTACTACTGCAGCGAAGACCAGGCCAAGGCCGCCGGACTCAAGCCCGGTGGCTGGGGCCCGGACGACTGCACGGTTCCGACGCCGCAGCTGACTGGCGGCTACAGCAAGGAAAAGGCACTATCGCAGACCGCTGACCTGACCATCGAATGGGATATCAGCCCGCTGTGGAAGGCCTCGTTCACCGGCGGCCGCACCTGGTCCGAAGGTGGCCCGTCGATGAACTTCCGGATGTCGGCCAAGCCGCGCCGCAAGGTCGGCAGCGATTACCTGTCGGGCAACCAGTACAGCGCCTGGGACCTCACCGGCACGCCCTCGGCCACCTTCTCGCCCGACCTGCAGCAGCAGCTGATGAACGGCATCGCCGAAGTCGACACCGGTTCGACCGATTCGTCGTGGAAGCGCACCGAGGTCAAGCAGAACTACTTCCAGGCCGACGTCACCAAGCTGTTTGAATCGGGCTGGCTGGACTCGATCCAGTTTGGTGCCAAGTACCGCGACGGCAAGGTCCACCGCAATACCGGCAACACCTACTGGACCTGCCAGGGCCGTGATCCGGCCGACTACAAGGACGGCCGTTACCAAGCGGGTTGCGACCCGACTGCCGGCGACGCGCAGCCCGGCTTCTTCCTGTCCAATCCGATCAGCAACATCGCCGGCGGTTTCAATGCGAATGTGTTCCCGGGCATCAACTACCCGGCCTACATCGACTACCTGAACAAGACCTACGGCGGTTCGCACAACCGTACCGAGGAAGACTTCGTCTACAACGTCAACGAAAAGATCTACTCGGGCTATTTCCAGGCCAACTTCCGCACCGAGCGTCTGCGCGGCAACGTCGGCGTGCGCGTAGTACGCACCAAGCAGTTCGCGCAGTCCTCCGACTCGATCGAGAAGTTCAACGATTACTTCCTGGACAACGCGTCCGGCGCGCCGATGGCGTGCACCGACCCGGCTGCTGCGGCCTACCCGGGCTATGGCTGCGAGAGTGGCTTCGTGCGACTGCCGTATGATCTGGCGCAGAGCAAGACCCATGAACTGATCGGCGTCGACCGCACGTATACCGATATCCTGCCGAGCTTCAACATCGCCTGGGACATCACTGACACCCTGGTGCTGCGCGGCGCCGTGTCAAAGGTCATCGCCCGTCCGGGCTACACCGATATCGCCACCCCGGGCGCTCTGAGCTTCTACAGCGCCGAATACGTCGACGATCGTCGCGTCGCCGGCGGTGCGCCGAACCCGGGTTGGGCCGGCGAAGGCAGCAACAAGCAGCTGCAGCCGTTCAAGGCCACGCAGTACGACCTGGGCCTGGAATGGTACTTCCAGCCGGGCGCCGTGGCCGGTGTCGGCCTGTTCCGCAAGGACGTGAGCAACTTCACCGTGCCGGTCGTGCGCGACACGCAGATGACTGTCGGCGGCGAAGTGGTGACCGTGCAGAACTACAAGACCAAGGCCAATGGCCAGGATGGTGTTTCGCAGGGCGTGGAACTGTATGGCCAGTACACCTTCGATTCCGGCTTCGGCGTGCAGGCCAACTACACCTACAATGACACCAACCTGGCATCGATCGTGATTGACGGACAGAACATCGGCTCTTCGCCGCTGGTCGGCAGCGCCAAGAACCAGGCCAACGTCACGGTGTTCTACGAGAACGACAAGTTCCTTGCGCGTGCCTCGTTCAACCGTCGCGGCGAAGTTGTGGGGGGCCTGCAGAACGGCATGACGGTCTACACCGAGCCGTATGACCAGCTGGATCTGAACGTGGCCTACAACCTGACCCCGGACTGGACGCTGACCGCCTCGGTGATCAATGCCACCAAGTCCGAGCAGCGCGTGCACCTGGGCAATGACACCAAGGCCCGCCTGATCTCCAACACCTATGCAGGCCGCCAGCTGTACTTCGGCGCCACCTGGAAGTTCTAAGGCCCGACCGGGCGTGCCGGGTCCTGCCCGGCATGGCCCCGCCCCGCTCCGTGCGGGGCCATTCCTCCACGGCAGCCGCGCTGGTACAGGTGGCTGCCGTTTTCATACGCTCCGATATGCCCGGCGTTCAGCCCGCCGCTTGACCCTGCCATCGTTGGAAGGTGCACACTGGCTCCACCCAAGAGCACCGAAGGAGCTACAGATGGAATTCCATGTCGACGGCATGACCTGCGGCGGCTGCGCACGCAGTGTGACCCGTGCGATCCAGCAGATCGATCCCAACGCCAGCGTTGTGGCCGACCCGCCGACCGGCCTGGTCAAGGTGCAGACCACCGCATCGCAGGAGCAGGTCTTCGCCGCGGTGAACGACGCCGGGTTCCCGCCGCGCACCGCGTGATCCGCAGCGTCGCATCCACAACGAAGCCCGCCCGGTGCAACCGCATCGGGCGGGCTTTTTCATGCGCATGGCAGCGTCTCAGTGCTTGTGCGCGCGCCGACGCACCGCGCCGGTCTTCGGTGCATCAACCGGCAACTGCATTTCGTCGTCCTCGCCCAGCCGCTGCAGGATCGGGCACTCCGGGCGCTCATCCCCCGCACAACAGCTGATCAACGACTTCAGCGTGTCGGCCATCTGCCGCATGTGCTCGATGCGTTGCTCCAGGTCGGCGATGTGCTGCTCAGCCAGATGCTTCACGTCGGCACTGTGGCGTGAGGTGTCGTTCCAGAGGCCGAGCAGATCGGCGATCTCGGCCACCTGGAACCCGAGATCACGCGCGCGTCGGATGAAGCGCAGGCGGTGGATGTCCGCCTGCGAATATGCCCGGTAGCCGGACTCGGTGCGATCGGCCGCAGGAATCAGACCAATCTGTTCGTAGTAGCGGATCATCTTCGCCGACACGCTGGAGGCCTTGGCGGCTTCACCGATATTCATACGGTTCTCCTTCAGTGGCTCGCAGCGGGGGCATCCGCCATCGGCGGCTGGAAGCGGCGCAGGCGCAGCGCGTTGGCCAGCACGAACACGCTGGAGAGGGCCATCGCACCGGCCGCGAACACCGGCGACAGCAGCACGCCCCAGGCGGGGTACAGCACGCCGGCCGCCACCGGGATCAACGCGGTGTTGTAGGCGAAGGCCCAGAACAGGTTCTGGCGGATGTTGCCCAGCGTCGCCTTCGACAGCGCGATGGCATTCGGCACGCCCTGCAGGTTGCCTGACATCAGCACCACGTCGGCCGATTCCACCGCGATATCGGTACCGGTGCCGATGGCCAGACCAACATCGGCCTCGGCCAACGCCGGCGCATCGTTGATGCCATCGCCGACGAACGCGACATGACCATGCGCGGCCTTCAGCCGGCGCACTGCTTCAACCTTGCCTTCCGGCAGCACCTCGGCCACCACCTCATCGATGCCCAGCTGCCGCGCGATCGCCTGCGCGGTACCGGCATTGTCGCCGGTGATCATCGCCACCTTCAGGCCAAGCCGGTGCAGCGCCGCGATCGCGGCCGGCGTGCTCGGCTTGATCGGATCGGACACCGCGATGATCGCGGCCAGGCGGCCGTCGATGGCGGCATACAGCGGCGACCTGCCCTGCGTTCCAAGCTGGCTGGCCAGTTCAGCGAACGGGCCGATGTCGACGCCGAGCTCACGCATGAATCGATCAGCACCAACCTCCACGCGCGCGCCATCAACACTGGCACGCACGCCCATGCCGGTGACCGATTCGAAATCGGCCATCGCCGGCAGCGCGATGCCCTGCTCGGCAGCCGCGTCGACGATGGCGCGGGCTATCGGATGCTCCGAGCGCGACTCCACTGCCGCCACCGCTGCCAGAACCGTACCGTGATCAAACCCGTCGGCGATCTCCAGATCGGTCAAGCGCGGGCGGCCTTCGGTCAGCGTGCCGGTCTTGTCCACCGCCACCACCTGCGCATCCTTCAACAGCTGCAGCGCCTCGCCCTTGCGGAACAGCACGCCCATCTCCGCGCCGCGGCCGGTGCCGACCATGATCGAGGTCGGCGTTGCCAGCCCCATCGCACACGGGCAGGCAATGATCAGCACCGCCACCGCATTGACCAGCGCGAAGCTCAGTGCCGGTGACGGGCCGAAGATCAACCAGACCAGGAAGGTCGCCAGCGCAGCCAGCATCACCGCCGGCACGAACCACAACGTGACCTTGTCGACCACCGCCTGGATCGGCAGCTTCGAGCCCTGCGCCTGTTCGACCATGCGGATGATCTGCGCCAGCATGGTCTGCGCGCCCACCGCCGTGGCACGTACCGTCAGTGCGCCCTTCTGGTTGACCGTACCGCCCACCACGCCGCTGCCCGGCTGCTTCTCGACCGGAATCGGCTCGCCGCTGATCATCGATTCATCGATGTAGCTGCGGCCTTCAACCACCTCGCCGTCGACCGGCACGCGCTCGCCCGGCCGCACTTCCACCACGTCGCCGCTCTGCACTTCATTGACCGGGATATCGACTGCGCGGCCGTCACGGATCACGTGGGCGACCTTGGCCTGCAGGTTGACCAGGCGCTTGATCGCTTCGGAGGTGCGGCCCTTGGCCCGGGCTTCGAGGAAGCGGCCGAGCAGGATCAGCGCAACGATCACCGCTGCCGCTTCGTAGTAGACGTTCACCGTGCCCGGCGGCAACAGCCGCGGTGCAAAGGTCGCCACCACCGAATAACCGAACGCTGCGGCGGTGCCCACCGCCACCAGCGAATTCATGTCCGGCGCAAGCCGCAGCAGCGCCGGGAATCCCTTCTGGTAGAAACGGCGACCGGGGATGGCCAGCACCAGGAGGGTCAGTGCGAACTGCAGATGCCAGCTGGTCTGCATGCCGATGTTGGCCATCACCCATTCGTGCATGCCGGGAATCAGGTGCGAACCCATCTCCAGCACGAACACCGGCAGCGCCAGCGCGGACGCCACGATCAGGTCGCGCTTCAGTTCGGCGCGCTCGGCATCCTTCTTTTCAGCGGCTTCATCATCGGACTGCACACCGGCCTCGATCGGGCGGGCGGCGTAGCCGACCTTGTCGATGGCAGCCACCAGCGCGTCCACGCCCGCCACGCCGCGTACGGTGGCACGCTCGGTGGCCAGGTTCACGCTGGCCTGGCTGACCCCGGGCACCGCCCGCAGCGCGCGCTCCACGCGACCAACGCAGGATGCGCAGGTCATGCCCTCCACCGCCAGTTCAACGGTCGCGGCGGGTACGTCGTAGCCCACACGCTCAACCGCCTGGATCAGCGCCGCGCGATCAACCGGACCGGAGGGCCGGATGTCCGCGCGCTCGGTGGCGAGGTTCACAGAGACACTGCCGACGCCCTCGACCTTGGACAGCGCTGCCTCGACCCGGCCGACACAGCTGGCACAGGTCATGCCCTCGATGGGAAGGCTGATGGTGGAGGGGCTGGCGGGGACTGCAGTGGCGCGAGGCGTACTCATGATCGGATTCCCGGGGTTCCTTCTGGATGCGGACAGGCTAAACCTTGCCATTGTGGGAAGGTCAAATCCAGCTACCCCGGGACCGACCGGTAGCGCCGGGCCATGTCCGGCCTACCGCCTGCAACCCGCCTCAGAAGGTGAACACGTACTCCAGCGCGAACTCACGGCCCACCGCACCCAGCAGGCGGGTCGGGGCGAAGTCGTAGTCCAGCTTGTACGGATCCTTGTGGTTCCAGCTGGCCGAGTTGAACGCGTTGTTGACGTACACGTTCACCTTCGCGTGTTCGGTCACCTGGTAGCCCACGTTGAAGTTCCAGGTGATGAACGGCCCGACCCGGCCGAAGTACCGTGCGGTCTGCTGCCCGGCATTGGGATTCGGGTTGGGCGAGCCATCCGGACGCGTCGCCGGCTCCAGGCAGTTCAGCGACGGGCTGTCGCTGGGCACGTAGCCATCGGCGAACGGCAGGCAGCCGCCGGGATTGTCCAGGCGGTCGGTACCCCAGTGGTAGCGCACGCCCGGCACCGAGCCGACGCGGTCTGCGTAGACATTGGCGTTCCAGTTGCCACGCTGCCAGGCCAGGCTCGCGCGCAGCTTGCTGCGCAGGTCACGATCGCGCCGCTCCGGATTCGGGTCGTTGGCGTAGCGCTGTTCCTTGGTGGAGATCTGGTTGGTGTAGTTCAGGCCCAGCTGGAAGCTGCCCCACTGCGCGGTGTCCAGGCGATAGCGTGCGGTCAGGTCGATGCCACGCACCTCGCGGCTGGCCAGGTTGAACGGACCGCGCTCGATCGATACCAGGCGCCCGTTGCTGTCACGGTTCACGCGGGCCAGGATGCCGGCGCAGTACTCGCCACCGGCCGGATTGGCCCACGGCGTACCGTCCATGTTCTTGCCGGTCAGGCAGCCCGCTTCGCTGGCCAGCACCTCGTCGGCGCCAACGTCGACGATCATGTCTTCCAGCTTGATCGCCCAGTAGTCGGCGCTGACCGACAGGTTCGGCAGCACGTCCCAGACGAAGCCGACCGTCCAAGAATCACCGGTTTCCGAGCGCAGCAGCGGCGTGCCACGGCGGTTCACATCGAACGTGTACCAGACATCGGTGTTGCCGACGCCGCAGTTGTTGACCAGGTAGGCGCCGCTCTGGATGCAGCGCAGGCGGTCATAGGTCTGTACTTCGGAGCTGCTCGGCTGGCCCAGCAGGTAGTGCATGTCCGGCGCGTGGAAACTGGTGGCATACGAGCCGCGCACCAGCAGCGATTCCACCGGGCGCCATTCCAGGCCCACGTTCCAGGTGGTTTCCTTCTGGCTGCCGATCTCCAGCGCTTCGCTGCTGTCGTCGGCCTTGTAGTTGCCATAGCGGTCATAGCGCGCGGCCGCGGTGGCGGTCACGCTCTCCAGCAGCGGGATCTTGAACTCGACGCCCGCCGAATAGCGGGTGCGCTCGCCACCACCAAGGTCGACGTTCTGCAGATCGAAGTCGATGCCGGCGCGTGGGTCAGGACTGAGGTGGTAGCCCTGCTGCGCGACTTCGGCCACGGCGGCGAACGAGATGGGGCCGGCCCAGCCCTGGAACAGTTCGCCGGTGATGTCCGCCGACGCCTGGTTGACCCAGGAGGTCGCGCGGTTCTTCGCTACTGTACCCATCTGCCAGTACTGGTCCGGCGTCAGCGGATTCCACCAGCGCGATTCGTTCAACGCGTAGATCGCCTCGCCATCGGCAGTGGTGCCCAGCTTCGGGCCGAGGAAGTAGTCGTACGACTTCTGCTTGTCGACCACGTTCTGCCGCTCTTCCACACGGTAGTACGAACGTCCTACCGTTGCGCTCCAGTCGAAACGGTCGGCGAGGCGCCCGCGCAGGCCAGCACTCCAGTCCCAGGACAGTTCGCGATTGGTGTTGCGCAGCGTATCGAGGCCGCCCACCTCGTTTGGCGTGAACTGGCGCACGCCGAGGATCGGGCGGTTGCGGTTGGCATCCCAGTAATAGCCGTTGTCATCGTCGATCAGCGACACGCTGGGTGGATTGGTGCCCCATATCGCCTCCGAGCGGTACACCGCCAGGTTGGTCCAGGCCTGCAGGTCGCTGCTGAAATCGAAGGTGGCATACAGGTTGCCGGACACGTTCTCGGCACCGCCGGTCAGCAGCCAGTTGGCGTAGTCGGCGCTCATGCCGCACAGACGGCCGGTGTTGGTGATGGTGTTGGCGGCGTAGTTGTAGACCAATCGATCGGCTGTGTAGTACTCGCCGTTGAACTTCTCGCAGGTGCCGGCGGGCGGCGCCACGCGCTGGCCGTTGCTCGGATCGATCAGCGCCAGGCCGGCAGTGGGACGGAAGCCGACCTTGCGCTGTTCCATGTTCCAGGATGGATACGGAGCATCATCGGCATCGTCCATCTGCGGGCGGTCACGGCCGAACAACGGATCGCGCTTGGTGTACTGCAGCGCGTAGGTCACGCTCCAGTTGTCGCCGGTCTTGCCGCCAGCCCAGGACAGATCCCAAGTATCGCGCCCACCTTCGGTGGAGGTGCCGCCGCGCACACGCACTTCGTCACCGTCGTAGTTCGTTTTCAGGATGACGTTGACCACACCGGCGATCGCATCGGAACCGTAGATGGCCGAGGCACCACCGGTCAGTACTTCGATGCGCTCCACCGCCGCGGCCGGAATGTTGCCGTAGTTGGAGAAATTGGTTTCGCCGCCATAGGGCAGCGGGTAGTCGGCCACGCGACGACCATTGACCAGCAGCAGCGAGCGGTTCGGGCCCATCCCGCGCAGGTTCAGGCCGCTGGCGTTGGGCGTGTGCGAGCCCCACTGCGAGGCCGCCTCGACGGTGCCGGTCGCTTCGGTCAGCGTCTTCAGCGCGTCATACACGCTGACGAAGCCTTCCTTCTGGATCTGCGCGGCGGTGATCACATTGACCGGCGCCGGGCCCTCGACGCTGGCGCGCTTGATGCGCGAGCCGGTGACGGTGACCGCGTCGAGATCCTTGGTGGACGAGCTTGAGGCTTCCTGCGCATTGGCAGCCAGGGGAAGCAGGGCCAGGACCAGGGCCTGGGACAGCAGGTGACGGCGCTTGCGGACGATCTGAGCCATGGCAGGTTGCTCTTCGAAAGTGTGGACGCACGGACGGGTGATAGCGCGGCACTACGGCTGATCCGAGCACCTGGATCGGTTCAAGACCGTCGCGGCGCCCCCCTGTGGATCGATCCAAACTAAAGCACAGCTGAACCATGCGCAGCATGCCGCAACGCACAAACCGGCGACGGCGTGCCGCTACTGGCTACCGCAACCCATATCAATCAATGGGTTGCGCACCACCGATGAGAAAGCGGCGCAGCAATCGATGACACGATCGCGACAAGCGCGCGCGGAACGGTTTTGTCCGTGATGCCGTGTACGGCCGACAGCGGGTCGTTGTAGAGCCGAGCCCGCGCTCGGCTGCTGTTGTTCGCCGCAAAGAGCAGCCGAGCGTGAGCTCGGCTCTACAGAAGAAGCGGGTTACCTTGCGCCGTCCAGCGCCTGACGCAGTGCAGCCACGGTGGCGGTGGCGGTCTGGCTCCAGTCCGGGTCCAGGCCGCGCAGCGCCGGGTTCTGGAACTGCATGGCCGAGCGCCGTAGGCCCTTGGCCGAGGCGTGCAGTTCGCTGCAGCCACTCTTCCGCGCGACCGTGGCAATGTTGGCCGGGCCCAGTCCGGCACCAGCCATCACCGTGATGCGCCCCGCCGCCTGGGTGACCAGGCCCACCAGTACATCGGCACCGGCCTCGGCGCTTGCCTGGCCCCCCGAGGTCAGTACCCGTTGGCATCCCAGCCCGATCACCTGCTCCAGTGCGGCAGGCAGGTCGCGGGCGGCATCGAAGGCGCGGTGGAAGGTCACCTGCAACGGCCCGGCGGCCTGCACCAGTTCGCGGCACAGCGGCAGGTCGATGTCGCCCTGCACATCCAGTGCGCCGATCACAACGCCATCGCAGCCGAGGGCACGGCACTGCGCGATGTCACGCAGCATCAGTTCGGTTTCCAGCGCGTCGTAGTGGAAATCACCCGGACGCGGGCGCACCAGCACGAACAGCGGAATCGACAGGCGTTCGCGGGCGATGGCGATGCTGGCAAACGACGGCGTGGTGCCACCCTCGGCCAGGTTGTCGAACAGCTCGATGCGGTCGGCGCCGCCGGCCTGGGCGGCCAGCGCCGAGGCCAGCGAGTTGCTGGCGATCTCCAGGGTGCGCAGCTTGCTCACGCCTGCGTGCTCGTGTAGATCGACGGCGAATCGCGCAGGTCGTCCTGGCGCTGCGCATCACACACCGCGTAGACGAAACCGCGGTGCAACGCGTACGCGCCCACCTCGCCCTGCTTGTTCATGGCCAGGAAGCACACCTGCAGCGTTCTGCTCGCTTCCGGGCGCTTGCGCACCACGCGGTCGATCGCCTCGCGACAGGCCTGCGCCGGCGAGCGCCCCTGGCGCATCAGCTCGACCACCAGGAACGAAGCGGCGTTGCGGATCATCTCCTCACCTACGCCCGAGGCGGTGGCCGCTCCCACTTCGTTGTCGACATACAGGCCGGCACCGATGATCGGGCTGTCGCCGACCCGGCCGTGCAGCTTCCAGGCCATGCCGCTGGTGGTGCAGGCACCTGCCAGATGGCCCTTGGCATCCAGCGCCAGCATGCCGATGGTGTCGTGGTTGTCGCTGTTGCCGGGGATGCCACGGCGCTCGGCGTTGATCTGCGGCTGGTACTTCTCGGTCTTCAGCCACTCGCGCCAGGCCGCTTCGGCCTGCGGCGTCAGCAGGCGCTGGCGTTCGAAACCCTGCTGCACGGCAAACTGCTGTGCGCCCTCGCCCACCAGCAGCACATGCGGGCTGTTCTCCATCACTTTGCGGGCCACCGAGACCGGATGCAGGATGTCGACCAGCGCGGCCACCGCGCCACAGCGGCCATCACCATCCATGATGCTGGCATCCAGGCTCAGCACGCCGTCGCGATCCGGGTTGCCGCAATGACCGACGGTGGGGTTGCACAGTTCGCTCTCGGCCCAGCGTGCACCGGCTTCGACCGCATCCAGCGCGCTGCCACCTTGCGTCAGTACTTTCCACGCAGCCTGGTTGGCCGGCACGCCGAAGTCCCAGGTCGAAACCACCTTGGCTCCACCCTGCGCGCGCGCGAGTACGCCCGGTAATGCTGCCATGCCTGCGGCCAGTGCGCCGGCCTGCAGGAACTGCCTGCGATCCACCATCTTCCCCTCCCAGTCTGCAATGTGCGGCCGGCCCTATGCCGGTCGCAGCGATCAGTCGTGCGCGGGCTGTCGTGCGGCGTGCCAGACCGCTGCACCGAGTACGCCCAGCTGGCCGTGCTCCACGCGCCATACCGGCACCTGGCGCAGCACCTCGGTCAGCACGCCCTTGTTGAGGAAGCGCTCACGGAAGCGGCCATCGGCCAGGAAATCCTGCACATGCGCGGAAATGCCTCCGGCCAGGTACACCGAGCGTGCACCGACGGCGATCGCTGCGTCGCCGGCCAGGCTGCCCAGCCAGGCGCAGAACACCTGCAGCGTCTCCACCGCCAGCGCATCCTCGCCGCTGCGGGCGGCGCCGATCAGCGCCTCGGTGCTGGACCACACCGGGGTGACGCCACGCAGTTCGCACAGGCACGGATACAGGTTCATCAGGCCGCTGCCGGAAAGCACGCGCTCGTTGTCCACGTGCGCCCAGCGCTGAAGCAGCTTGCCCAGCACCTGCAGTTCCAGCGCGTTGCCGGCGGCAAGCGCGGCATGGCCGATCTCACTGGCCAGCACCGGGCGCTCGCCATCGGCGAAGCGCAGCGCGGCGCCCAGGCCGGTGCCCGCGCCCAGCACCAGCGCCGGGAACGCCTGCGCCGGATCGGCGTCGCCGTTCAGTGGCACCAGCGTCTCGCGCTGCAGGTACGGGATGGCCAGTGCCACCGCCTCGAAATCATTGATCAGCTGCAGCTCGCGCAGCCCGGACTGCGCGCGGGTGGCCGACAGCGATACGGTCCACGGCAGGTTGGAATTGATCAGCACATCGCCATCGAGCAGGCCGGCGATGGCCACCACGGCGGTCTGCACCGGCTGGCTGAGGCCAGTGGTGAAATCAGCAAGGATCGCCGCCAGGCTGGGATGCTCGGCGCAGGCGTAGGTGCGATGGCTGCCCAGCAGCGGCGCCTGGCCGGGTTGCGTTTCAGCCAACGCCAAACGGGCGAAGGTGCCGCCGACATCGGCGACGACCAGATGGCGCGGAAGACCGCCGCGGGCGGAGTCGGAGGAAACCGGGGACGCTGCTGCGATGGTCACGCTGGCCTGCTTGGATCGATTGAATCGCCCCGATTCTCAGGCATCGGGGCGGCTTTGCCTAGCACGCCGGCGGTTCAGGTTGGCCTACATGCCTTCCTGTTCGGCCACCTGCACGCCGTCCACCAGCACGCGCAGGCGCTGCGGGCGGAAGCCGGCGAACAGCAGCGGCCGGGTGCGTTCTACCAGCACTTCATGGCCAGCAATGTGGCGCAGCCACGACTGTACCAGCGAGAACGAGAAGTGGGTGCCCGGATGCAGCGGGTGCTGCACCCAGACCTTCTCGGTGGCGCTCTGCAGCAGCATCGCGCCGGTGAACCAGTGGCGGCTGAGGGTCACCGGCGTAGTGCCGGCCATGAAGCGGATATCCATGCGGGGTCCTTTCGCTGGAGAGGCCTTGCGGCGTGTCAGGGCTGGGCAGTCTGCAGGCTGTAGCTGGTGGTGGCAGTGAACACTGCGCCATCGGGCTGGGTGGAGCGTACCTCGACCTTGTGGCTGCCCACCGCCAGATCGGTCGGCAGCGCGCCACGCCACAGGTGAGGCGATGCGGTAGCCTCCGGCGAACGATCGTAGCCACGCAGGCTGTTTGCCATATCGTCGGCCACGTTCTCCACCATCAGGCGCGGGTCCGGCTGGCTGACCTGCTTCATCGGCTGCCAGGCACCGCCGTCGACGCGGTACTCGACCACGCTGGCATCCTCGCCCATGTAGACGTTGGCATAGATGCCCCATGCCGGGTAGGCCCCCTGGCGGAGCACCTTCGGTGCATGCAGGCCGATCTGTTCGCTGGCTGGCCTGCCGGCCACGCGGTACTGCAGTTTGTAGCTGCCATTGCCGGCGACATCCAGCAGCGCATAGCCCTTTGGCGTGCCATCGCTCATGGTGCTGTCCGGCACGCCGGCGGCATCCTTCACCCCGGACCAGAATGCACCGCAGTTGGCACCGACATTGTATTCGTGCAGCGGCTTGTCGCCGTTCCAGCCCTCGGCCTTGCCGTGATAGACGTGCTGCTGGGTGTGGCTGTGGCCGCTGAGCACCAGCACGTTGCGGAAGTCCTTGAGCAGGTCGAACAGGCGCTGGCGGTCGGCATGACGGAAGGTCTCGCGCCCTGGCGCCGCATCGAACAGCGGAATGTGCATGCCCAGCACCAGCAGGCGGTCCTTGTGCAGGCCCTTCAGATAGCTGGCGAGGAAAGCGAACTGGTCTTCGCGCAGGCCGCCGACATACTTCGGCCTTGCCTTGGGGTCGTACACCACGTCGTCGAGGAATACGAAGCTGGCGCCGCCCTCTTCCACCGCGTAGGTGTCCGGGCCATAGATGTTGCGCCAGCTGTCCAGCGAATGGTCGTCGCTGGCTGCATCGAAGTCGAGGTCGTGGTTGCCCGGCACATGGAACCACGGCACGCCCAGCGACGTGGTGACCTTGTTGATCGCCGGGTACAGGGTCAGGTCGTCGTTGACGATGTCACCCAGGGTTGTACCCAGGCGCGCCCTGGTCTGGCCGACCAGCGGCGCCACGATCGACTGCTGGTAGTAGCCGATGTCCTTCAGGCTGGCCGTCTGCGAATCGGTGAACACCAGCATCTGGAATCCACGGCGACTGTCATGGCGGTCCGGCTGCAGCGCGAAATCCCAGTTGCGGGTGACGTCGCTGGTCGCGGCGATGCCGCCGTACTTCAGTGTCGGCGAACCGTTCGGGCGGTAGTGGCGCCAGAACGACGGCAGGCCATCGGTCGCCTTCGGGAAGGCGTAGGCGTCCGGCTTGATCACGAACACGGTCTGGCCGTCACGCACCGGAAGGCTGTAGCTGCCATCGGCGGCGGTCTTGACGATGGTCTCGCCGTTGGAGACCTGCACCCCGGCCAGGCCCGGATCGGTGGCGCCGCGGCCCGGCTTGCCGTCGCGCTCCAGATAGACCTTGCCGGTGACCACGGTGTCCGCGGCCCAGGCCGGCGAGGTCAGCAACAGGCAGCACAGCCAGGCGGCAGGCAGTTTCATGGGACGGTCCGGGAGAGAAGAAGACTCCCTATTGTAGAGCCGAGCCATGCTTGGCTGCATTGCAGAGGTGGGTGCGGACCGCTGGGCCGCACGCCTCCTTCAACGATGGCGCTTTTCCAGCACCGCCCGCGCATCCTCCAGCGACAGACCACGCGCGCGCAGCAGCACCAGCAGGTGGTAAAGCAGGTCCGAGGCCTCGCCCAGCAGCGCTTCATCGTCCTGCGCCACCGCTGCCAGCGCGGTCTCCACGCCCTCCTCGCCCACCTTCTGCGCGATGCGGCGGATACCGCCCTCGAACAGGCTCGTGGTGTAGCTGCCCGGTGGCCGCTGTGCCTCGCGCATCGCCACCAGCTGGCCCAGCCCGCCAAGGAAGTCCTTTGGCGCGCCATCGAAGCAGCTCTCCGCACCGGTGTGACAGGTCGGCCCGGCCGGGCGCGCCATCACCAGCAGCGTATCGGCATCGCAGTCCACGCTGATCGACTGCACCACCAGCACGTTTCCGGACTGCTCGCCCTTGGTCCACAACCGCTGCTTGCTGCGGCTGAAGAACGTCATGTGGCCGATCGCCAGGGTGGCCGCCAACGACTCGGCGCTGACATAGCCCAGCATCAGCACCTGCAGGGTATCGGCATCCTGCACGACAGCGGGCAGCAGGCCTTCACCCTTGCCCCAGTCCAGGCCCTGCAGCGCATCCAGTGACGGCCTCACTTCAATAGACATCCCGCACCTCGATCTGCTGCTCGCGCAGGTAGCGCTTCAATTCCGGAATGGCGATGGCGCCGCTGTGGAACACGCTGGCGGCCAGCGCGCCATCCACATCGGCCTGGTCGAAGGCCTCGGCGAAGTGTTCCACCGCACCGGCGCCACCGGAGGCGATCAGCGGCACCTGGCAGAGTGCCCGTGCCTGCTGCAGCTGCACGACGTCGTAGCCACGGCGCACGCCGTCGCTGTCCATGCAGTTCAACACGATCTCACCGGCGCCACGCCGTTGTGCTTCGACGATCCAGTCCAGCGTGCGCAGCCGCACCGCCTGGGTCTTGTCCGGGTCGCCGCTGAAACGGCGTACCCGCCATTGCCCATCGGCCTCGCGCACCGAATCGACACCGACCACCACGCACTGCACGCCGAACTCGTCGGCCAGCTCGGTGATCAGTTCCGGGCGCCCCAGCGCCGGGGAGTTGATCGACACCTTGTCGGCACCGGCGAACAGCACGCGGCGTGCCGTTTCGACGCTGTCGATGCCACCGGCCACGCAGAACGGGATGTCGATCAGTCGCGCGATGCGCTCGATCCAGGCCACGTCCACTGAACGCGCCTCGGGGCTGGCGCCGATGTCATAGAACACCAGCTCGTCGGCGCCCTGGTCACGGTAGCGCTGCGCCAGCTCGGCGATATCGCCCATGTCGACGTGGTCGCGGAAACGCACGCCCTTGACCACGCGGCCATCGCGCACGTCCAGGCAGGGAATGATGCGCCGGCTCAACATGCCAGTGCCTCCGCCAGGTCCATGCGCTGCTCCAGCAGCGCCTTGCCAAGGATCGCGCCACCGCAGCCTGCACGTCGCGCTTCGGCAACGTCGGCCACGTCACGGATGCCGCCGGAAGCCTGCACCGCCACGCCCGGCAGCAGCGCCGACAGGTGCTGGTAGAGGCTGATGTTGGGCCCGGCCAGCATGCCGTCGCGGGCGATGTCGGTGCACAGCAGGTGGTGCATGCCGGCGCGTGCGTAGCGCTGGGCCAGATCATCCAGGGTCACCCCGGCGTTCTCGGTCCAGCCGTGCACCGGCAGCTGCCACTGGCCCTGTGCATCCTGGCGGGCATCAAGCGCAATGGTGATGCGTTCGGCGCCGAATTCCTCCAGCCAGCCCACTACCTCGTCGGGGCGGCGCACGGCCAGTGAACCGACCACCACGCGGTGGGCGCCGGCATCGAGGATGCGCGCCACGTCATCGCGACCGCGTACGCCACCGCCGGTCTGCACCCGCAACGGCGTCTGCGCGCGAATCGCTGCCAGCAGCGGCGCCAGCGTATAGCCGCCGGCACGCGCCGCATCAAGATCGACCAGGTGCATCCACTGCGCGCCCTGCGCAGCAAAGGCCTGCGCGCGCGGCAGGCAGTCGTCGCCATACGAGATTTCCTGCGCGTAGTCGCCCTGGCGCAGCCGCACCACGCGGCCATCACGGATATCCAGCGCGGGGTAGACGATGAAACTCATGCAGCAGTGCCCTCAAGGAAGTTGCGCAGCATCAGCGAGCCGGTTTCGCCGGAACGCTCGGGATGGAACTGCGCGCCGTAGTAGCGCCCCTGCTCCACCACGGCCGTGAACAGGCCACCGTGATCGCAGGCAGCAACGGTGTGGGTATTCAGCGGCGCCGCATAGCTGTGCACGAAATAGGCGCTGGCCCGCTCTGGTACACCCTGCAACAGCAGCGACTCACGTAGCGGCAGCAGGCGGTTCCAACCCATGTGCGGCACCCGGATGCCGCAGGCCGGTACCAGCTTGCGCACCACCCCGGGAATCAGCCCCAGCGTTTCCACGCCGGCTTCCTCGGAGCGCTCGAACAACAGCTGCATGCCCAGGCAGATGCCCATCAACGGCACTTCCAGCCGCTGCAACGGCTCGACCAGGCCCTGCGCATGCAGGCGCTGCATGCCGGGACCCGCCGCACCGACGCCGGGCAGGATCACCCGCTGCGCGCCGACCAGCCCATCGGCATCGCGCACCAGCCGAACGCTGGCGCCAAGGCGTTCGAGCGCATAGCGCACCGAACCAAGATTGGCACCGCCCGCGTCGATCAGCGATACGTCACTCACAGCGCCCCCTTGGTGGTCGGCAACGCCGTGCCCTGCCGGGCCAGCGCCGGGCGCAGCGCGCGCGCCAGCGCCTTGAAGCAGGCCTCCACCTTGTGATGGTCGTTGTCACCGCGTACCTGCAGGTTGAGGTTCAGCCCACTGGCATCGCACAGCGAACGGAAGAAGTGCGGCACCAGTTCGGTCGGCATGTCGCCCACCCGTTCGCGCTTGAACTCGCCGTCGAACACGAAGTAGGGGCGGCCGCTGAAATCCAGCGCAGCGCTGGCCAGGGTCTCGTCCATCGGCAGGGTGAAACCGTAGCGGCCGATGCCGCGCTTGTCGCCCAGTGCTTCGCGCAGGGCCTGGCCCAGAGCCAGCCCGGTGTCTTCGATGGTGTGGTGCTCGTCGATGTGCAGGTCGCCCTCGGCCTGGATGTCCAGGGCGAAACCGCCGTGCTTGCCGATCTGTTCCAGCATGTGGTCGAAGAACGGCAGTCCGGTGGCGATGCGCGCATCACCGGCACGGTCCAGATCGAGTTCAACGCGGATCTTCGTCTCCTTGGTGTTGCGCTGGACCACGGCAGTACGCGGCGCGTCGGCCAGCGCATGGGCGATGCCCGGCCAGTCCCACTCGCCACCAAACTGCTCGGTACGCAACTGGAAGCCACGGATGTTGAGATTGTCGGCGAACTGCAGGTCGGTGATGCGGTCGCCCACCATGCCGGAGCGTGCCCAGTCGATGCTGCGGTCCTGCAGATAGGCGGTCATCAGCCCGATGCCCGGCTTGCGGGTCGGTGCATTGTCCTGCGGCCAGCTGCAATCGATCAGCACGTCACGGAAGGTGATGCCCTGGCTCTCGAAGATCTGCAGCATCAGATCATTGGGGCCATCGAAGCTGGCGCGCGGGTAGCTGTCGCTGCCCAGGCCATCCTGGTTGGTGACGATCACGAACTGGTAGCCGGCATCCCGCAGCTTCAGCAGCGCCGGGATCACCTGCGGCACGAAGCGCAGCTTCTCGTAGGCATCGATCTGGAAATCGGACGGCTCCTCGATGAGGGTGCCGTCGCGGTCGATGAACAGGATCGGGGTCATGCTGCGGCCCTCCGCGCCGACAGGGTCGCAAGCACGCGGTCGTTCTCTTCGGGGCTGCCAATGCTGATGCGCAGGGCATCGCCCAGTTGCGGCGCGGCGCGCTGGTCGCGCACCACCACGCCAGCAGCCAGCAGCGTATCGAACGCGGCCTGGGCATCGGCGAAGCGCACCAGCAGATAGTTGCCGGCCGAGGCATACACGCGGCGCACGCCGGGCAGGCCGGGCAGCGACGCGAACAGGCGTTCACGCTCGGCGATGACCGTGGTCACGCGTTCGGCGGTGCGCCCCAGTGCGGCCGGTTGCAGCGCCTGCACCGCCAGTTCCGCGCATGGCGTCGGCACCGGGTACGGCGCCTGGCAGCGACGCAGGACGGCAATCAGTTCCGGTGCGGCGATAAGTGTTCCGATGCGCGCGGCGGCAAGAGCGTGCGCCTTCGACAACGTTCTCAGCACCGCCAGATTCGGGTTCACGGCCAACAGCGTGGTCGCCGACGGACGTTGCGCGTACTCGACATAGGCCTCATCCACCACCACCAGCGCCTGCCCGCGCAACGCAACCGCCACGCGTTCGACCTCGTCCAGGGCGATATCACTACCGGCCGGGTTCGATGGTGCGCACAGGAACACCAGCTTGGCATTGCGCGCCTTGGCGGTGTCGATCACCGCATCCAGATCGGTGCGCAGGCCATCCTCGCTGTCCACAAGCGGCACTTCGATCAGCGCGGCGCCCTGCAACCGTGCGCACACGGCGTACATGCCGAACACCGGCGGCGTGACCAGCACGCCATCACGTCCGGGCACGCACAGCGCGCGCACCAGCAGATCAATGGCTTCGTCGCTGCCGCGGCCGACCAGCAGCTGCTGCGGTTGCACGCCATACAGTGCGGCCAGGCTCTCGCGCAGCGCCAGCGGCTGCGGTTCGGGATAGCGCCGGCTGCTGCCGTCGGCATCGGCCGGATTGGCCCAGGCCGACTCGTTGGCGTTCAACCAGACCTCGCCCTGCACCGCCGCACTGCGCGCCGAGCTGTAGCCGGCGAAGGCCTGCAGATCCGGGCGCACCAGTGCCAGCACGTCATCAATGGCGGCGCTCATGCGGCGGCCTCCATGCGCAGGGCCACTGCACGCTCATGCGCATCCAGGCCTTCGGCGCTGGCGATGATGCGTGCGCAGCCGCCGATTGCTGCCAGTCCTGCAGCGCTGGCACTCTGCACGCTGATCAGGTTCTGGAAGCTGGCGACGCTGACACCGCTGTAGGCACGTGCAGCGCCTGCTGTCGGCAGTACGTGGTTGGTGCCGCTGCAGTAGTCACCCAGTGCTTCCGGCGTGAAATCGCCTAGGAACACCGAGCCGGCCGCCTGCACCTTGTCCAGCCAGTCGCGCGGCTGGCGCAGCGCCAGGATCAGGTGTTCGGGCGCATACCGGTTGCTGATTGCAAAGGCGTCAGCCAGCGAATCGACCTCGATCAGGCGCGACGCCGACAGTGCCTGGCGTGCGATCTGCTGGCGCGGCAGCAAGGCCACCTGGCGTTCCACTTCCGCCTCGACCGCCACCAGCATCGCGGTATCGTCGGTCAACAGAAGCACCTGTGAATCCGGGCCGTGCTCGGCCTGCGACAGCAGATCGGCAGCCACGAACGCCGGGTTTGCGCCCGCATCGGCAATCACCAGCACTTCCGACGGGCCGGCCGGCATGTCGATGGCGGCGGCGCCGTCCTGTGCGACCTGCTGCTTGGCTTCGGTAACGAAACTGTTGCCGGGCCCGAACAGCTTGTCGCACGCCGGGATGGTGGCGGTGCCATAGGCCATCGCGGCAATCGCCTGCGCGCCGCCGAGCTTGAACACGCGCTGCACGCCGGTCAGGCGCGCGGCCACCAGCACCGCAGGGTCGGCCGTGCCATCGGCGCGTGGCGGCGTGCACAGCACCACCTGCGGGCAACCAGCCAGTTGCGCGGGCACGCCCAGCATCAACGCGGTGGACGGCAGCGGCGCACTGCCTGCCGGTACGTACAGGCCGACCCGGCCGATCGGCCGCAGCATGCGTTCACAGACCACGCCCGGCGCGGTCTCCACGACATAGCCCTTGCCCATGCCAGCCTCGTGGAAGCGCGTGATGCGCTCGGCAGCTTCCCCCATGGCCTGGCGCAGATCCACGGGTACCGCCGCTTCGGCGGCCGCGAACTCGTCATCGGACACTTCGAAGGACGCCAGCTCCACGCCATCGAAACGAGCGGTAATCGCACGCAGCGCCTCGTCGCCCTGCGCGCGCACCTGCGCGATCAGCGCCGCCACCGCATCGCGGGTCTGCTGCGCCACGGTCTGCACCGGGCGGGTCAATGCCGCGCTGCGCGCGGCCTCATCAAGTTGCGACCAGATCAGACGATTCATGCCAGCGACCGCTCCACGCTCAACACCATCAGACCCTGTGCACCGGCGCGCTCGAGTTCTTCCATGCGTTGCCAGCTCAAGGGACCCGGGCACATGGTCTGCAGGCGCAGTGCGCCGCCATCGGCCGGCAGCCGCACCAGCGGCTCGGCATCGGCCAGCAATTGTGCCAGCGCATCGACGCGATCCTCGCTGGCGCGGAACATCAGCAGCTTGCGGTCCTGGCGCTGCACCACGCCGTCGAGACGGCGCAGCAGCATCGCACGCAGCGACGCGCGTGCGTCGTCCGGCACGCGCACCGCGCCCGCCAGCACTGCCTCGCTGTCGAGCAGGTTGTGCACCGGGGTCAACTGGTTGGCGCGCAGCGTAGCGCCGCTGGAGACCAGGTCGCAGATCAGGTCGGCGGTACCAAGGCGCGGCGCGATCTCCACCGAACCGGACAGCTCGACCACCTGCGCATCCACGCCCTGCTCATCCAGCCACTGCTTGAGGATGGCCGGATAGCTGGTGGCGATGCGTGTGCCAGCCAGCTGCGCCGGACCCTGCCACTGCCACTCCTCGGGCACCGCCAGCATCAGCCGGCACTGGCCGAAGCCCAGTCCGCGCAGCGCCTGATAAGCATCCGGCAGGCCGATCTGGCGGCGCGCGGCGGCCTGCTCATCCAGTTCATTGCGGCCGACGATGCCGAGGTCGCAGACACCGTCGGCGATCAGGCCCGGGATGTCATCGTCGCGCACCAGCAGCAGGTCCACCGGCAGCGACTCGCCGTAGCAGAACAGCTTGTCGCGGCTTTCGCGCCAGCTCAGGCCACAGGCACTGAGCAGATTGCGGGCGGGCTCGGCCAGCCGGCCACTCTTCTGGATGGCGATACGCAACCGGTCTCGTGCCGGTGCTGCCTGGGTTGCACTCATGGGGGAGGTCTCGAAGGTCGGAACGGGGCGCGGATCAGCGCGAAGCAAGGCGGTCTATGGCGGCGGCATAGCCTCGATGGCCATGCTCGAGCGAGCGTGCCACCCGTCCGGTGGTGGTCACGCTGACCCCGGTGCGCTCGTGGATCTCGCGATACGGCACGCCCTGCTGCAGCAGCGGCACCACCTTCCAGCGGTCGGCCATGGCTTCCAGTTCAGCGGGGGTGCACAGGTCGCGCAGGAACGCTTCCACCTGCTCAGGCTCGCGCAGGGCGGCAAAGGCCCGGGCCAGGGCTTCCAGGTCGGCCTTCGGGTCTTTGGCGGCAATTTCGGGGCGGGCTTTCACGGGGTCGTTTCCATGCATCAATGTAATAGCGCGTTAGTACATTAGCGCATTCTTGCGCGGTGCGTCAAATCCGGGCGGCGTGGGGTCAGATCCGTTTTCCTGCGGAAAACGGATCTGACCCCTTAACGGGCAGCCGGAAACGAAAAACGCCCACCAAAGGTGGGCGTTTTTCTTTTTAATCATAGATTCGGCACAACTCAGGGCTTCAAGCAGCGCACCTCGGCCTGCAGCGCCCCGCGCCGCAGGCATTCGCCGAGCAGGCTGCCCTGCCGGCTCGGCAGGGACTGGATGTTTTCCAACGCACCCACGCCCGCCGGGCACTTCTGTGCGGCCAGGGCCTGCAGGTCGCCTTCGAGTTGCGCACGGTCGATCACATGGCAACGATCAACCTGCAGCCGGTACTGGTCCGGACCAATGCGCGTGCTGTGCAGCGACGGGTCGCTCTGGCAGCCGGCCAGCAGGAGGACGATCAGCCCTCCTGCCGCGGCCCGCATCACGCCATCGCCTTCGACTGCTCCAGTTCCACCTGCAGGGTGCTGGCCAGCTCCTCGCGCGACACCTCGAACTGCTGCTCGCGCAGCAGGTCCTTCACCGCCACCACACCGCGCGCCAGCTCATCCTCACCCGCAAGCACCACGAAGCGGATACCGGCCTTGGCGGCGTACTGGAACTGCTTGCCGATCTTCTTCGGCTCCATCTGCACTTCGGTGTTGATGCCGCCGGCGCGCAGTCGACGGGCGATGTCCAGCGACTGCGGCATGCCCTGCTCGTCCATCAGCGCCACCAGCGCCTGCACGCTGCTGGCTTCGATGCCGTCGATCAGGCCCGCCTCGCGCAGCTGCCAGAACAGGCGCGACAAGCCGATGGAGATGCCCACGCCCGGCAGCTTCGACTTGCTGTAGTGGCTGGCCAGGTCTTCATAACGGCCGCCCGAGCAGATGGAGCCGATCTGCGGGTGGTCGGTCAGCGTGGTCTCGTACACGGTACCGGTGTAGTAATCCAGGCCACGCGCAATCGAGAAATTCAGGCAATAGGCGCTTTCCGGTACGCCCAGGGCCTGCACCAGCTGCAGCACTTCGCGCAGTTCGGCAACACCGGTGCGCAGCGTTTCCGACGAAGCTGCGCCGGTTTCCAGCGCAGCCAGCTGGGCCAGTGCATCGGCATGGCCCTGCGAACGCACGGCCACGAACGCGAGGATCTTCTCGACCTGTTCGGCCGGAATGTTGAAGCCCTCGCCTACCAGCGTCTCGCGCACGTAATCGGCACCACGCTTGTCCAGCTTGTCCACTTCGCGCAGCACCGCCAGCTGGCGCTCACCCTCGGCCACGCCCAGGCTTTCGAAGAAGCCGCGCATCAGCTTGCGGTTGTTCAGCTGGATGCTGAAGTCGCCGATGCGCAGTTCCGAGAACACCGCGTGGATGACCGCCAGCACTTCAGCGTCGTAGCGCACGCTCAGGCTGTCCTTGCCGATCACGTCGATGTCGCACTGGTAGAACTCGCGGAAACGACCGCGCTGGGCACGTTCGCCACGGTACACGCGCTGCATCTGGTAGCGGCGGAACGGGAAGGTCAGCTCGTGTTCGTGCTCGGCCACGTAGCGGGCCAGCGGCACGGTCAGGTCGAAACGCAGCGCCATTTCCGGCAGCGAACGATCACCCGATTCGGCGGCGTTGGCCAGCGCACCGGTGGACTGCACGAAATACACCTGGCGCTCGGTCTCGCCACCGGACTTGGTCAGCAGCACGTCGGACAGCTCGAACACCGGCGTCTCCACCGGCAGGAACCCGAAGCGCTCGTAGTTGCGGCGGATCACGTCCAGCATGCGCTGGAACGCAATCTGCTCGCGCGGCAGCAGTTCAAGGGTGCCGGGCGGGGTACGGGGCTTGATCACGGGCGGAACTCCTGCTGGAACGGGACGTGGGGGGGGGGGCCATTATTACGCCCCCCCCCAC